>NZ_JBTOLZ010000009.1:0-134664 GCF_054552075.1 Roseivivax sp. | reverse complement strand
GCCGCCAACCTCACCGCAATGGATGATCCGCTCCGCGCACCTGAAACGCTGCGCGGATCGCCCATTGCTCCACCGGCGCACCCGCGCCAATCTGACCGCCGGGCTCCGGCTTCGGGTGGATGAAGATTGGGGGTCACAGCACACGCTCAAGCACCAGTTAAACAAGTTCCAATGAATGCTGGGGAAAAACTCAAGGCAGTCACGAGTGAGTTTACAGAAAATATCGGCGAAGCAATTGAACCGCCGGAAGGGTATCGCGATATTGGGTACTTCCTCACGGGCCTCTAAAGCTTCTGGAGGTTAGTCGCTTGCCTCCTGCGCGTTCTGCCAATCCGAGACGAAGGCGGAAATGACATCAGAGAGCGCATGCGCCGGTGTGTGGTTGAGGTTCGCAAGGTTTTGCCGCGAGGTCTTCGACCAAACTGTTGCCGAGACCTTCAATTCTGGATTCCGCAAGAGGGCAGCTTCCTCTGTAAGCGACAGCGTCATCGAAAACGGGATGATGCACCCTGCGGAATCGCTGCGTGGGGCAAAGCGCAGGGTAAGTTTTGGGCGGCCGGGTTGGGCCTGCCATTGCGGTTTGGTTAGCAGGGGCACCCCGCCTGCCAGTAGGGCTTCGCGAAGTTGATTCGCGTGAGGAACGGTGCCGGAGTTGGCCAATAGCGCCTCTTCGTCGAGGAAGAAGCCTGAGTGTCCTTTCAGCAGATCTATGCGCTCGGCCTGACCGAGATCATGCAAGAGCTTGCTGATTTGTGTGAACTGAAGTGGCGCTGGCTCTAAAGGCTGCGACATCGGCGGCACGCTACGGATGGACGCAATGCGATTGAGAAAGAGGGTCAGGGCTTCACGCTCATCCGGTGCGGTCTGCACGAGATTTCGCAAGATCAATGTGCTGTCTGGCAGGCATTCCAAAGGTTGGTGACAAGTGTTGGGCAGGCTCCGGGCTTCGATCAGAAGCCAGTTCGTTGGCGCGGTGTCAGAATGAAGAATGCCTGGAAACTGAAGTGCCAGAGTTGCTGCAAGGGCGAGCGCCCTGGTGCGCCTCGGTAGCTGCTCGAGCGACTCGACGTTCAGTCGCCGTTGGCTCGTTTTTCGATGTTTCCTACGGCGCGCTCGAGGCAGCGCACGTGCTTTGGCCACGGATATTGCGACCCGCGTGGTCATTGCAAGCTCCATAGCGGGCCAAATGCCATGTAATGCACCGCTTCGAGCACGACCGCATTGGTGTTCAAGGTATACGCGGCGTTCACGCTACCATCGGCCTCGTAAATGCCTGCGGGCCAGCCGCGCTCAAGGTCACCTAAAGTGTGGATCTTGTCGCGAAGGCGGACCGTGTAGTCCGTGTCGTAGAGCGCGTCCCAGCCGAAACTGGCCTTGACGCTTTGACTGCGCAGAGCGGGGTGGAAGTCGCCGCGCTCGTCGACCACGGCCCAGGCCCGGCCGTTGGAAAAGACGGTAGCGTAGAGGAAATGCGGGGTACGGTCGAGGTGATCCTCTGAGACCGCGGTGAGATGACCGGTGGCGTGGTAGCGGGCTTCCTGGGCGCGGTAGACGGCTTCGGCCAGAAGGCGCGTTTCGCTGTCGAGGCCCAGTTCAAGCGCCTGTAGCAGGAAAGGTTCGCTCAGGATTGGGGTGATCGCGCGGAAGGCACTGGCGCGGCGGGTGTCGACGGGCACCTCGATCCCTTGCACTTCGCGCCAGTCGAGGACGCGGCGGGCCGAGGCGGCAGGAATGACATCGAGCCCCCAGAGTGTTGCAGCGCGGGCGGCGTATTGTTCGTAGCCAAGGCGCCCCTCTTGCCGGAGGCGTGTGACGCCATCTTCGCGGATCGCGCCCCAGAGTTCGCCGTTCTTGGTCATGGCGGTCAGATCCCAGCTTGCGAGCAGGGCACGGACGCGAGGTGACAGCTTTGGTTCGGCCGACTCGAGGACGCGGAGCGCCATGAGCATCCGGCCCATGTCGAGGGCGGACCAGCCGATGCCCTCGGGTCGCGGTGTGTTGTCGTAATCGACCATGGCCAGGCTGCGGGTGTCGTAGACCTTGTTCGGCAGACTGCCTTCGAAGAGCGGCAGGTCCTCGAGGCCGGTGAGAAGGGAATGGGTGCGTTTGGCGAATTCGCTTTCAGAAATTAGACCCAGGCGGCGGGCGGAGACGAGCGCGAGGAGGTAGGAGCCCTGGTCCCAAAGCGTGGTTGAGGGGAAGCCGGCGACGGAATCGACGAGGCCGGTCTGGGAGCGGGTCTGCGTGTCGAAATAGCGCCAGGCCCTGCGCGCGGCGGCGCGGTCTTCGGGGGTGAGGGCGCGTGGCGCGGCGAGCGGCAGCGTGGCAGCACTGTGGTTGAGGGAGGCCGCCTCGGCGTGCGCCGTGTGATGTCTGGCGCCGTCGGACAGCACGGCGAAAGCGGCTGCTAGGCCAAGACCCAGGACGAAAAGGAGGCTGCTGCGATGGGCGGGCCGGAGCGCGGGCATGGGCTGGCTCCCTAACTATGGTGGGGCGGAATCAAGTGGCGTTGGCGCTGGACCGTTGGGCGGTGTGCGGCGCCGGTGGGCGCCAGAAGCCGGCTGAGACAGCGCGCATCAATGCGGCCGCATTCAGGGTGAGCCAGAAGAGGTTGACGGCCAGGAAGCTGGCGGAAAAACCCTCGATCCCAGTAAGATAGGCCCAGGTGCCGTGGATTGCGGCGAGGATCATCAGGGCCAGGAGCGCGAGGTTTGGGGCCATATGGCGCAGGCGCGGGGCCAAGCTTGGCAGTTTTGGTGTGGTCGGGAAGTGTGGTGGCTGCCCGCGCAGGACCTGCCAGAGCGCGCGCCATTGCAGGCCAAGTGTGGCGATGGCGAGGATGCGGCCAGCGTGGATGTTGTGGCCCTTCGCCGCGAGGCTCATTGCGAGTTCGTTCATGATTAAGAGCGGCAGGAGGTGTTGGAAGAACTCGAGCGAATAGGCATCGACCGGAGCGAGACCGGTGAAAAGCGAGACAACCGGGGCCAGCAGCAGAACCGGCAGCCAGAGCGCGGAGAGGTAGGACCAGAAGGTCGCGAGGTAGTGTAGCCGCGTGGCCCAGGGCAGGCCGCGTCGGAAGATCAGCCCGCTGCGTAGGAAGATGTCGAAGGTGCCGCCGGCGTATTTCAGTTTCTGGGTGGCCCAGGCGTCCATGGTCCAGGGCGAAAGCATGCGAGCCTCGATCCCAGGGTGGTAAACCGAGCGCCAGCCGTTGGCATGTTGTTCGAACGCGGTGAAGAGATCTTCGGAGACATGGTAGCGGAAGGGCATGAGGTCGAGCCGGGGCAGGAGCGCGCGCGCGCTGTCCGGGTCGCCTTTGCGTGCGAGGCGCGTCAGGCGGCGGCCCTGTTCCAGGAGGGCGTTCTGGAACAGGGCCTCGCGGCGATGGATGGACGCGGCGCCGCAGCAAAACGCGGCGCCGTGGCGGTTGCGGCGCCGCTGGATGACGTCGAAAAACAGGCCTGGGTCCGAGAGGAAAGGGTCTGCCCCTTGGCGGGGGCGGCCGGTCAGCGCGCTGAGGCATGGGGCGAAGCGCCGTGCCTTCCGGCCAAAGCGCGCTTCGAGCCAGTCGGGCCACGGGATGCCATCGGGGATGTCGTAGAACCAATGTGGCGTTTGAACGAAAGCCACGCTTGGGTCGCGGAAGTAGCCCAAAGTATTGGTCAGAAAGCTTGGGAATAGCTGGGTGTCGGCGTCGCAGATCACGACGAAATCGCCTTCGCTCGCAAAAAGAGCATGTGTCAGGTTTCCGGCCTTGAATCCGCGGCGCGTCTCGCGCGCGTGGTATTGAACGCCCATTGCAGGGGCCAAATGGCGCATGGCGAGGCTGGAACCGTCGTCGAGAAGGTGCACGGTTATTCGCGTGCCGGGCGGCGCGATGACAGAGCGTGCGGCGACGAGCGAAGGGCTGACGACCTCGGTTGGTTCATTGCGAGTTGTTAGGAAGAAATCGATGTGAATTGGGCCGCGACCTTCTAGGCCCGCCTCGGCGCGACGTGTCGGCGGCGGCGCGGGTGGCGTGTCTGTCTCATCCCAAATGTCGAAGAAAAACAAAAGGCTGCCGGTAAGAGCCAGGGTTTCAGCGGTGGCGACAGCGATGGAAAATGTCAGGGCGTTCGGATTGAAAGAATGCCCCCAGCGCCAAGTCAGATACCAAATGCCGAGACCAAGCGTTATTCCTGCGGAGGTATGCCAGAGCTCGCGGTGAAGGCCGTCGAAGGTTGTGCTCGGTGGACTGGTGCGATCGCGGAAGGCATGGAAATAGGGCGGGGTCTGATCCGATTTCGGAGCGAGGGTGATTGGTCCTGGAGCTGTCTGAAACGCCATTTACGCGCGCCTGCGGATAGGAATGGGGCGCGGCAGATCTTCATGAACCGGCGAGGCGGCGTTGAGATTGTCGGGTAAGGCGAGATCAGTTGCAAAGGTCAGGTCGCGAAAGCCGTTTGGACCAATGACCTGACTTTTGGCCCAGGTTCCTTGGCGGACCACTGCCCCCGGCAACACCAAGCAATCCTGAAGCAATGTACTACTTTCGATCCGCGCGCCAGCGCCGATAGCCGTCACGCCTTTCAGACAGGATCCGGCGTCGATCCTTGCTCCCGCACCGATGTGGCAAGGTCCTTCGATTTGCGCTTGTCGGTGTTGCTCAGCATCTTCCTCGCGCCAGAGCCCTGGGCCGATGCGGCGTCCGGTCGGCGGCAGTTCTGTGCGGCCAGCCAGACACTCTGCGGTAGCACGGAAAAGGGCCTGCCAACTATCGATGCGGATTGCGTTTGAAGGGGCTCGGAATGTAGCGATGCCTTGGTCTAGACTAATTTGCGCAATTATTGGCGTAGGCCAAGTATTGGATCCGCTACTGGTCGAGAGACAGTTGATCGCTCTTGGGGAGTAGATGGTGAGCCCGAGGGGTTGGTCGGCTTGGCCGGGAGTCGTGGAGGAAACGATGGCAGCGGTGGTTAGCGCCCTGGCGGTACGATGCGCCCGCATCATTGCTTGCATGTCGGGAATACCGACGATCGGAGCTTCGCAGACGAGCAAATCGCTTTGAAAGGCCGCTTGGTCTTCTTGGAGGCGCTTTAGTATTTTGTAGGGTGAAGGGTTGGGTTCTGTCTCTCTAAGTCTCGTATCAAAAAATTGTAGTTGCATTCCCGAATGCAAACTGGGGGCGAACCCGCTGCGAATGGCCTCGATCTCGCTTCTTGCCTCCACTATCAGATCGCTCAGGCCGTATTTGCCGAGCGCTGCTAACATGTGGTTGATGATCGGAGTACCGCAAAGGTTGAGGAGCAATGCGGAGTCACCTCCAGTCACTGGCGGCGGCAAAAGCACCGTGCGGGTGGTATTGAGTGCAAGCCCCCGCAATTCGGGCGTGCCAAGCGCTGCGTCAATCGACGAAAAAATGCGAAGGCCACGATCCAAGCCAGTGCGACGCAGCATGCGCAGCGGGCCGTCGGGCAAAGCGGCGTAGCATAAAATGATCTGCGGTCTGCGGGCGGCTAGTTCGACTAGGGTCGCAAGTCCCTCAAAAGAAACGCGCTTCAAAAGGGACAATTCAAGCACTTGACCGATACGGCCCTCGGCGGCGAGCGCATCGCAGGTTTCCAACACCCGGTGCAGATCGGATGCACGAGCCAAACGGCCGGAGAAGGTCAGTACGGCCAGACCATCATCGATCGGTCGGGTCTCGATCAGCATGATTGCTCCTTGGCCGCCGTCGCGCGACTTGGGCGCAGCTGGGGCAGCGGGCCTAGCCCGATGGTCCACGCCAACGCAGGACGTTTGGCCATGATGGGGACAAGGACCAAAGTCCCGGCAAGCGTTGGAAGGATCTTCGTTGTGACCTGCGCGAAGGGCGTCAATGTACTGTCGCGCAATGCGATTTCGCAGAGGTCCAGGAAGATCGGGTGGCAGAGATAGATGCCAAAGGCAAAGCGCGCGTTGCGTGCCACGGCATTTGGCCAGTGGCCTTGTCCGAGGGACAAGCAGATTAGGAAGAGTAGGGCCGGGAATAGGAAATCAGCCCAGTACCCGGGCGAGTGGTCGAATGCCCAGGCGCCTGTCGCGATGCTTTGCTGTGTGGCGTCGAGCTTGAAGGTGAAGAGCAACACACCGAATAAAATGAGCGGCGCGAGCCAACGCCGGGCGGTAAGTGCGCCACTTTGCCAAAGGCCCAGCGCTGCGCCAGCGAGCATTCCGTAGCCGGTGTACGTCAAAAGCTTCACGCTACGGATCAGGAAAGGCAGCGCGTCGCTTCCCCAGAAGTTTGCGTAGATCCGGGCATCGAGCCAATGGCGGAGGGCGAGGCATAGTCCGATGGCCAGTCCAAGCGCGGGCTGGCGCTGAGCGAGGCGGTAGAGCGGATAGGCCAGGATCAACACGAAGAGCGTCGGCAGGAAATGCATGTGGTATTTCACGCCGCCTAGCAGCAGGTAACGCAGCCAGGCAACGGGGTCGGAAAGTTCGGCCAGAGCGGGGCCGAGGTAGCCGAAGGCTTGGGCCTTGATCAGGCCGAAGAGGGCGTAGAACCCCGTCCAGACCAGGAAGGGCAGAAGCAGGCGCCTGGCTTGTTCGGCGATGGTTGCGCGATAACTGCGGGGGCGCCTTTCGCCCGCGAGCAGCAGCAGGAAAAGCGCGATGATCAGGAAAAGCTCGGTCCGCGCGGTGTAAAGCACCGCGCGAAGGTAGAGCGGCGCGGCGCGCGCCTCGGGCGGGTGGTCGGGCCAGGGCAGACCCTGCGGGTCCGCCGTGGCGTGCAGTGCCACCATCGACAGCCCGGCAATGAGGCGCAGGCAGTCGATCGCGGGGTATCTTTGCGTGTCGGTCATGGCATCCGTCTGTCGCATCTCGCGGCCAGACTGGGGGCAATGTCCGAAGAAATGGTTATTGCGCGGCGGATTTTTGGGTTTTGTTCGCGCGGCCGTTCAAAGAGCTTCAAGGATTTCTTTACGGGTGCGGGTGAGAATGACGCCCAAAGGAGGTGCGCCATGCTCAGAACCATGGGCGCCGTGATGGCGCTGTGTCTTTGTGTGCCAGAGGCGGTGCATGCGCAGGGGCTGACGGCGGAGGACTGCCGGCAGATCCGTGTGCTCTACGACATGGAGGCACCGGGCTGCGCGGCGCGCGAGACTGAAGGGACACCGCCGGCGCGATTGCGTGAAAGCAGTGTTTTCTTTCGCGGCGGGGGCACGCGCCTTGATGCTGCGGCGGAGCGGCAGATTTTGAGGATCAGTGAGATTCTCGGGACGGAGCCGCTGGCGGGCAGCTGTCTGAAACTCAGCGGTCATTCGGACGCGAGCGGTGCGCCCTCGGTTAACTTGCCGCTTTCGACCCAGCGTGCTCGGGTTGTGGAAGAGGCTTTGGCGGCTCAGATCGGGCGCGCTCGGATCCGAAGTGTTGAGGGGCTGGGGGCTGCGGAGCCGATGCAGGAGCTTGCTGCGACGAGTGCCTGGCAACGGCGCGTGACTGTCTATGTGCGCCGGTGCGGCGCGGAGACGGCGGGGCTCTAGAAGGGTTGGGGGATCTGGTCCGGACCTTAAAATGGGGCTGGAAGTTCCTGAGATTGGAGCCTTGAAGCCCCAAGCCGTGAGCCGAACCACGCAGTCGCTGGCGGCAGAATGTTTAGGATTGCGCGAGTAGCTGCTTGCTCGAGTGGGCGAGCCGCATGCACTAGCCGCACCTCTGCCGCTGTGTTGGTCGAGATCAAGCCGATGCCGTTCTCAGGGTGAGCGAGAAGGTCGGCGTCTTCCTTGGACAGTGCGATCCGGGCCAGCAGGTGCCCATTTTCCTGTGCCTCTATTCCGGAGATCTGGCCTGTCAGCTCGGGCCATTGGCGTGGCAGGTTCACCAGCTGAATTTTGACGGGTTGGTCGGGAGTGATGTTCTGGAGCCCCGCGGCGGGCAGATCAACGGTGACGGTGAAGCCAGGCGTTGCTTCGGTGGTCATGTCGAGGAGGGGCAGCGGGCTCGCCGTTGGAGCGGATTGGGCCAGTGGGCGGATGCGGGCGACGCGGCCGGGAACGGGCGCGCGCAGGCGTGGGATCTTGATGTGGCGGGCCAGGGCTTCAGCGCGGAGCGTGTTGGCCTGGGTGGCTGCGGCGAGGGAGGACAACCGGGCGGTGATCTGGGCGTGATGTGCTCGGAGGGCGGTGGATTCTTCGGCGGAAATTTCGGTCAGGCGGGCCTCGAGGCGCTGGGCGGCGAGGGCCAGGGCGAGGGCTCGGCGTGGCTCGGTGGTTGCGGCACCTGCGGCGGGTGAAACAGTGTCTGGGCCCAAGGTCCGCGGTGCTCCGGTGAGACTGTCGAGGTAGCGAGCGAGGACGGCGCGTTCGGCCTCGACCGCGCGGCGGCGGGCGGCGTGGTGGGCGCGGATGTCCTCTTCGGCTTGGCGTAACTCGCGGCAGCTTCGGACGGCGCGGGCCATGGCGGCGGCTTTGGCGTCTTCGGGGGCAAAAGAGCCCGGCATGCGGGGTTTTTGGTCGGCGAGCAGGCATTGCTGCAACACGCTGTCGTGCAGGCGTTGGAGCTCCAGCGCCTTGGCCTCGGCGCGCAGGGCGGGCAGGTCGTAGATGGCGAGGGTTTCGCCGCGGGCGACTGAAGCGCCTTCGGTAGCGACCACTTCCTTCAGCAAGGCATAGGGGGGCAGGGCCACGGGATGCGGCTCTCCGGTGGGGCGCAGGCTGCCGTAGTAGCTGTGGCGCGGGGTCAGCTCCTGGCCCGCGAGCCAGTTGGCGACCGCGAAGAGCAGGAGCGCGACCAGCGTCAGGCCGAGGCCCAGCCAGCCGACGCGCGAGAGCGGCGGCGCGCGGCGGGGCAGGGTGCGGCGCGCGGGGTCAGGTCGGGGCATCGGGATCCCCGGGCATGGGCGGCGGGCGGGTCTTGCGCGGATCATAGGTCTCGATCCGGGTCTCGATCATGCGGTCGTCGAGATGGCTGCCGGGCTCCACCGCGAGGCAGAGGCGCATCAGGGCGGCCAGCGGCGACAACCGGGCCTCGGGCTTGTCGGAGGCGGCTTCTTCCCGCGCGCGGTCGAGATGCGCCTGGCTGATCGGGGCCTCGCTGTCCTGCATGCGCAGGAGGCAATGGCCCTGGAAATGCTTGAAGGTGAAGCTCACATGGCCCGGCGCCTGGCGGTCGCGGCTCTGGCAGGAGAGCGCCAGGAGCTGCGAGGCGACGGCGGCGAGCTTGCGGCGGTTGGCCTCGTCGCCGGCACGGTAGAAATGCGAGCGCACCCAGAAGCGCAGGCTGTCGTCGGTGGCCAGTTCGCGGCGGCCGCGGAAGCGGGCCCAGCCGGTGTCCTGGCGGTCGCGGATGCCCTCGGCGGTGCCGTAGTCCACGACGCGGCCGTTCTGCAGCACCACCATTCGGTCGCAGAGCGCCAGGAGCGCGCGGTTGTCGGTCACCATGAGGATGCTGCGGCCCAGGCGGACCTCGTGGGTGATGCGGCGTTCGAGGGCCGGGATGAGCTTGGGCGGCAGCCCGTCCTCGGGGCGGTCGAGCAGGTAGAGCTCGGGGCCGAGCAGGAAGGCGCGGGCCAGCGCCAGGGCCTTGCGCTGCATGTAGGGCAGGCGGCGGGCGTCGTCGGTGGCGCAGATTTCCTCGACCATGTCGGTGGCGAAGACCAGCTGTTCGAGGAACCATTTGCCCCGCGCAAGCAGATCGCCGGGGTGAAAGCAGGTGAGGTTGTCGGCGCCGCTTGCGGCAAGGAGGATCGGCGCTTCGGGCAGATGCGCGACCATCACCGTTTGTTCGGCGGCGGCGCGCTGCCAGAGATCGCGGCCGCTGAGGCTCGCGCGGCCGGTGATCTGCATGCCCTCGAGCGCATGGGGGTCGGCAAGGGCTTGCAGGAGCAGGCTTTTGCCAGCCCCACTGTCGCCGAGAAGGCCGGTGACCATGCCCGGCTCGCACTCCAGGCTGACGTCGGAGAGGCGCGGCGTGCCACTGGCGTCGCGCAGGGTCAAATGCGTGACATGCAGGCCGACCTCCTCGGCCTCGCCCTCGGGCGGGGGATCGGGGCGGAGCGCGGTCGTGGCGGGGAGGCGCGCCGCGCGGTCGGAGAGCACCTCGGCGAGCCAGCCGAGCAGTGCGCCGGTGGCCCAGGGGGCGGCCAGCACCGGCGGCGCGTAGCCCGCGAGCGCCAGCGTGTTCTGGCCGGTCAGGTAAGCCGCGGCGCCCGCGGCGAGGACCAGCGCCAGCGCCTGGGCGGCGCGGATCGTGGCCGTGGTAAGGACCGGGCCGGGGGGCGGGGCGAGCGCCAGCTCGAGGCCGCGGGCATCGCGGCCGGAAAGGAGCGCCACCGCCTCTTGCGGGAGGAAATCCCAAAGCGGTTCGCGCGGAGCGCGGCGGGTCACCAGCGCCAGGGCACCGGCGCCAATAACGGTGGCCGCAAGGAGCGCGGCGCCCAGGAGCGGATGCAGCAGCGCCAGCGCGAGGCAGAGAAAGCCCGCCGCGAAGGCGCGGCCGGCCAGGCTGGCCCGGCGGCGCAGCGCGCGTTGGCCGGAAAGCGCGCGAGCCTGCGTGTAGCTCAGGACCAGCATGGCCAGGACAAAACTGGCGCCGAGCGCCAGGAGCGGGCCGACCATGGACAGCTCCCCCTGTTCGCCGACAAGCGTGGCAAAGAGCACCGTCAGGAAGCCCGCCGCGCAGAGGCAGAGCGCCTCGGCGCCCGCGAAAATCGCGCCGATCGTCAAGCTCCAGCGTTCCTGGGCCCGGTCGCGCAGGCGCGGCGGGGTCGCGGGGGGCAGCGCGGCGCTGTCGTCGTCGGAAGGGCGGGTGGCGAGATCGGTGAGATGCAGCATCCTGGGGTCCTGGCCGCGAGGGGGCGTGCCCTTGCTAGCCGATCTCCCTTAAGAAAGCCTTGCGAGGGGCGCGGCGCGCGGCCTAGCGGGCGGGCAGCTGGGCGCGGTCGGGGACCTGGGCGCGCAGGGCGAACTCACTTTGCGGCTTGGTCACCGGGACGAGCTGGCGGGCGGCCTCGCGGGCGCGGCGGGCCTGGACGGCAAAGCGTTCGAGGACCTCGGGCGTCATCGCTGCGGGCTCGATCGGGCCGCCCTTCGGCCAGAGGCGGGCGTCGCCCAGCGTCCGGGCGCTGTCACTGGCGAGCCAGGCGAGGTAGGCGGCGACCTCGGTGAGACCCTCGGTGGGGCTTTTCAGGATCACCTGGCCCGCGTCCTCGACGATCAGCGCGGCTCCGGGGGCGGAGAGGCGGGCCAGCACCTCGGGGTCGAGAGGCGTGGTCAGAAGGCCGGGCAGCGGCTGGCTGGTGTTGCGCCGGGCAAGCGAGATCCGCGCGCCGGGCGGGACGGCGGCGAGGAGCCAGGGGGCGCCCGCCTCGTCGAGGCGCAGCACCAGGCCGGGCGCGCGGGCGATGCAGCCGCGCAGGCGCAGCCGGCAGTGCACCGCCCAGAGCGGGCGGCGCGCCTCGCCCGAGACCGCGTAGAAGAGCGCGGGCCCGTCGACGGAGATCTCGGATCGAAGCTCCGCGGGCGCGGCGCTGCCGGGGCGCAGAAGCAGGGCGGAGAGGATCAGCGCGCCGCCGAGCGCCCAGAGTGACAATTTGTGGGCCCGGACCATCCGCGCGCTCCCTGTTGCATGGCGCAAGGGTAGCGGGATCGGCGGGGCGGCGGCAGAGCGGGACTGTGGCGCGCCGAGGGCAGATGCGCGGGATTTGAGACAAATGCCCCGGGCGCTAGCGGTCGATCTCCTCCATGACGGAGCGGACGTAGTCGCTGAGAAGCTGGTAGTCCTCGGGCGGGATCTCGGGGGCGGGCGGCTGAGGCGGCGCGGGGGCCGGGCCGATCTCGGCCAGGATGCTGTCGATCAGCGCGTCCTCGGCGGCGCGGCTGGCCTGGGCCTCGGGGTCGGCCTCGAGCCGCTGGTGCTGGATCACCGTCAGCGCCACGTCGGGGGCGAGGCCGATCTCGGTCATCAGGTAATCGAGCTGGCGGGAGATGCGCTCAGCCTCGCTGCCCGGGCCGCTGCCGAGGGCGGCGGGCGCGGGGGACAGACTCTGGGGGGCAAGGGCCGCCTGCGGCGCGCCGTGGGCGGCGGGGGCCATCACGCCGCGCAGATGGGCGATCTCGGAAAGGAGCGCCTCGGCTTGGGCCTCGAGCGCGGTCAGCCGCTCGGCCATGGCTCCGGGGGCCTGGGGCGCGGCGGGCGGCAGGGGCGCGCCCGCGCCGGGGGCGGGGACCACGGGCTGGCCCATCATCATCTCGCGCAGGATGCGCAGCTCGCCGCGGACCTCGGCCACATCCTCGGCCATGCGCGGGGGCTGGGCCGTGCCGGGCAGGGCCGGCGCGGGCGCCTGGGCCGGGGCACCGGGGGCGGTGAGCGGGCGCGGCATGGGCGAGGCCCAGGCCTCGGTCCGGGTCAGCGCGCCGGGGCCGTCCTGGACCGAGTTCGGCACCGGCCAGCCGCGCGGCAGCACGGCGTAGTCCTGCCGGGCCGCGACCCAGCGCAGGTAGGTGGTGGCGGCGTAGAAGCCCGAGAGCGAGATCCGCGCCACCTCGGCGCCATTGCGGCGGATCACCAGCTCCCCGCCCGAGGAAAGAAGCGCCTCGAGCCGCCGGTCGAGCGGCTGCAGGAGCGTCTTTGGCAGGGCCAGCTCGTCGATGTTCTCGGCCAGGACAAAATCGTCGCCCTCGCTGGCGTTCTCGATGTCGAGCTGCAGCTGGCCGGCGGGGGTCAGCGCCACCTGCATCGCGCCCTTGCGGCCCATGCAGGTATAGGTGCGCGGGCGGCAGATCACCTCGAAGACATCGGCGTCGAGCCGGGGCGAGGGGGCGAAGCGGGCGTAGCCGTCGGGGTCGAAGCGGAAGTAGACACCTTCGACCAGGCCCTCCTGGAAGGTCGGCCAGCCGAAGGCGCCGCGCAGCTCCTGCCGGGCCTCGCGGGCGCCGATGGCAAAGAGGATCGAAGTGTCGAGGATGGCGTTCTCGGAGGCGAAGGTCGGGTCGGGTGCGCCGGCCTCCTGCGCCGGGGCGGGGCCGGCGGCGCAGACCGCGAGCGCCAGCGCGGCAAGCGCGCGCGTCAAGGATGACAGGGGCATCAGAATTCCACCTTCTGCTGGGTTGAATGGCGCAGGGCCGGCAGCCAGTCCTCGCGCTGGGGCGGATCGGGGTAATTGCGGCGCACGCGGATGTCCTGGTCGCGGAAGGCGGTGTACCAGACCTCGGTTTCGCCGGTGTAGGGCGTCAGGATCTTGCCCTGCAGCTTATAGAGCAGCGCGGTCAGGATGATCCCGTTGTTGTTGGCGGTGAAGATCTCGACCCGGCCCTGGCCGCGTTCGTAGAGACCCTCGTACATCCCGGTCTCGGGGTCATAGAGCTCGATGATCGCGTCGTAGAGGACGTCCGTATAGTCCGTGTCCCAGAGCGCCCAGAGCCCGAGCGCCGCCTTGGCCGCCACCGCCGCGTGGTCGGGCGTGTAATCGCCCCGGGGGGTGACGGTGTTCCAGGGATAGCCGTCCGAGAAGATCGTGTCGTAGGTGAAATAGGGCGGGCCCTTCACGTTGTGCTCGGACCGGGCGGTCATGAAGCCGGTGTGGCGCCAGCGCTGCTCCTGCACCTCGTAGATGCGGTCGGCGAACTCGGCCCGCCAGCCGTCGGAGCTGAGCCAGTCGGGCGTGTGGTCGTCATGCGGCAGGTCGAAGCCCAGCTCGAGCCCGTCCTGCAGATAGGATTCGGTCACCACGTAGTTCTGCGAGTGGAAGATCCGCGGGTCGCGGCCGTCGTAGGGCACCTGCACGCCGTAGATCGTGGCGGTCAGGAAAGGCTCTGCGCGATGTGCAAGGATCGGGCGGAAGCCCCAGAGGGCGAAACCTTTCGCGGCGTATTCCTCGTAGCCGAGCCGCCCCTCCTGTGCATAGCGCGTCTCTCCGGTGTCCTCGTCGACATAGGCGCCGAACAGCAGGCCCTCCTCGGTGATGATGTTGGAGAAATCCCATTTCAGCAGCACCGCGTCGATGGTGTTGCCGAGATGCGGGTAGCGGTTCTTCACGATCCGCATCCAGACCATCATCCGCCCGATGTCGAGCGCGGAAAAGCCGATCTCGCCGGGCTTGTTGGTGTAGTCGACCTTCTCGCCGGTGCGGGTGTGATAGACCTTGTTCGGCATCTCGTTGCGGAAGAGGTCGAGCGTCTTCAGCGTGGTGAAAAGCTGCGTCATGCGGCGGTCGAACTCGGGCTTCTCGATCAGGCAGAACTCGTAGGCGGCGACCGCGCCCGCCACGTAAGACGCGGTGTCCCAAAGCGTGGTCGAGGGGTAATTGCCGACCGAATTGGCGAGTCCCGTTCCCTCCTGGGTGAACTTCTCGAAATAAAGCCAGGCGACCTTGGCGGCGCGCAGCTCGCGTTCGTTCAGAAAGCCCCGGCGCGGCTGGAAGCGGCGCACGTATTCGTTGCGCCTTGTGTAGCCGGGGGATTCGTCGTGCCCGAGGTCGAGCTTTTCGAAGTAATCCTCGGGCATTTCGCACATGCGCGGCGGCTTCTCGCGGCGCGGCAGATCGTAGAAGCGGCTGGAGGTGACCACGGGGATATTGCCGCGCATGAGCTGCGGCAGGTCGTCGAGGTTGCTGCCCGCGATGATCGGATCGACCTCGTCGGCGCCGGCCAGGAAGAGGCTGCGCGCGGTGGTGCCCGCCCCGCCGGAAAGCGCCAGGACGGCAAGCCCGGCGGCGGCGAACATCCAGATCGCGGACCAGGGCGTCTTGCGGCGGGAGCCGGGGCGGGAAGGGGGCGTCATGCGCTATCCGTCTTCGGTGGCGGGCCTGTCGGGGCAAGGGCCTAACACGATCAAGCCTAACAAACCGCTTACGGGCGGCGGAGACGGGGCAAAGGGCTGTCTTGGGTCAGTTGGCGGGGCTCAGAGGAAGGGCGCGCGCGGGCGCGACAGATCCTCTTCGGCGGCGCGGCGCGCGCGGCGGTCGGCCTCGTCGCTCCGGGCCTCGGCGGCGCGTTCGCCCAGGGTCTCGATCTGCTTGGCGCGGGCGAAGCGGCCCCGGACCGCCGCGGCGGCGCCCTCGATCTGGCGGGTCAGCGTGTCGACCTCGGCCCAGGCGGCCTCTAGCTCGACGCTGATCGCCGAGAGCCACTGGCCGCGATAGGCGGTGGCGGCGGGATTGTCGGGGCTGCTGCCTTCCTCGGTGATCCGGGCGACGAGGCTTTCGGCCCGGGTGCGCGCGGCGCTTTCGCGGCGGCGCAGCTCGGCCAGCTCGCGGGCGGCCTCTTCCAGCTCGGCCTCGCGCAGGCGGGTCAGGACCTCGAAGGTGCGGGCCCGCCCGGCGCTCATTCCCCGCTCTCGCGGGTCTCGGCCCGGCGGATCAGCGCGGCGCGCATCTTCTCCATGAGGTCGGGCGAAAAGCCGGTGGGGCGCTCGAAATGCGACATCGGCCCGGGGGCCTCTTCCTCGGCCGCATCCTCGCCCTCGGCGCTGTCCTCCTCGGGGCCCGGTCCGGCGGCCCAGGCGCCCCCCGGCAGGGCCAGAGACAGGGCCCCCGCCAGCGCCAGGGCAGCAAACGTCGAGAGGCCCCGCGCGCTCATGCGGCGGCGAGCTGCTTCTGCGCGGTCTCCATCGTCTCGAAGTCCGGCTGCACGCCCGAGGGCATGACGCCGCGGGCGATCTCGACGCAGACGTTCGGCGGATGGTCGGCGATCATGGCGACGAAGACGTCGCGGATGATGTGGTAGAAGGCCACGTCCTCGTGCTCGATGTGCTTCAGCCGCCCGGCGATGGGCTGCACGATGCAGTAGGAGAGGAAGACGCCCAGGAAGGTGCCGACAAGCGCCCCGCCGATCATCCCGCCCAGCACCTCGGGCGGCTGGTCGATCGAGGACATGGTCTTGATGATTCCCAGGACCGCCGCGACGATGCCGATGGCGGGCAACCCGTCGGCCATGACCTGGATCGCATCGGCGGGCGTCATGGCTTCCTTGTGGTGCTTCTGGATCTTGCGGTTGATCACCTCTTCGGTGTCGAAGCGGTCGTCGAACTGCATGGCGAGCATGCGGAACGAATCGGTGATCAGGTCGATCGCGAAGTGATCGGCCAGGACCCGCGGGTAACGCTGGAAGATCTCGCTTTCCTTGGGCCGTTCGATGTGGTCGTCGAGCGCCAGGATGCCCTTGGTGCGGTAGATCCGCGACAGCTCGTACATCAGGGTGAGCAGGTCGATGTAATCCTTGGCCTTCCACTTCGGGCCTTTGATCACCTTGAGAAAGCCCTTCCCGGCCTTCTTCACCCCGTGCATCGAGTTGGCGATCACGAAGGCCCCCAGCGCCGCGCCGACGATCATCATGCCTTCGTAGGGCATGGCGTGCAGCACGATGTCGAGCTTGCCGCCGGACAGGATGAACCCGCCGAAGAGCAGCCCGAAGACCATGGCGATCCCGATGAACAACGTCATGTCTTGCTCCGAACAAGGAAGTCTTTGGTGATCATAGGATAGTAAAGCCGATTTCGCCATAGTATTTGACTGCTATTCAAGAATAGGCAAGATTAGTGGCAGGTTAACGATAGGGATCGAGACCGCCGCGATGGACCGCCTGGCCTATCTTTACGAAGAGGACGAACTGACCCCGGTCATGCACGACTGGCCGCAGGGGGTCGGGCTGGCGCTGTGCCTCTCCGAGGATGGCGGCACCCAGGCGGTGCTTTTCCGCACCGAGGCGCCCGAGGCGGTGCTGGCGCGGATCGGCGCGGCCACGGGCTGGGCCGCGGGCAGTTTCGCGGTCTCGCCCCGGATGCCCGGCGCGCCGACCATGAAGGTGCTCTATTCCGACGCCCAGGCGCTCTTCCGCATTATCGAGACGTCCGAGGGGCTCGCCCGCATGGCGCAGAGCTTCGATGTCGACACGGTGGGCAGCGCGGCCACTGCGGCCAGCGCCGCGCCGAAACCCGCGCCGGCGCCCAAGGCCCCGCCGCCCGCGCCCAAGCCCAAACCGGCCTGGCGGCCGCGCATCTCCTTCTCGGAGCCGCGCAACCCGCTGCCCGCGGGCTTCCGCGCCATCTCCGAGATCGAGGACACCCGCACCTCCGTGCTGCCCGGCGAGATCCGCACCACCGGCGCGCGCATCCGGGTGCTGATCGACCCCGAGACCATCCCCGAGCGCAGCCTGCCGCTGCGCGCCGAGCGGGTCGGCCACCGCGACGACCTGCGCTGCTTTGTCATCGACCCCGAGTGCCTGGGCGACTGGACGTCGGGGCAGGGGGTGATGATCGACGTGCCGAAGGCAGCCTTCCCGCGCGCGATTGTCGATCTGTTCACCAAGGCGAGCTACCTCGCCGACGTGGTGATGAGCCCCGAGGGCATTTTCGTCACGCCGATCTCGCCGCTTCTGGCCGAGACGCCGGCGCGCGAGGGCGACCCGGCCCGCGGCCGCGCGGCGCCCGCGCCGAAGAAACCGCGCGGACGGATGCTGGGCCTGCGCGCGGCGCTCTTTGCGCTGGTGGCGGTGGGGCTCGTCTCGGGCAGCGTGGTCACCGCGCTGCAATCGGCCGATCCCGGCGGGCGCAACCTCCTGGCCTATCGCCCGGCCGAGGGCAACGCGGCGATGAACGTGCTGCAGAGCTTCGCGATCTGGGACGCGCGCGACGGGCAATAGCCCGCTCAAATCGCCTGTCGGCCCTCGCCAATTTTTGCCTATTCATGCCTGCACAAGATATCGGCCACAAATTTACCGATTCTTTGACCTTTTCTTAAACTTCGAAAGCAATATCCTAGATATTGAACGCGGGCCCCGGAGAACTGCAAGAACGGTCTTGCAGGATTGAAGGATAGCCGGCGGGATTTGTGGACGCGGGTAAGCGGTCGCGGGGCCCAGAACCGGGCGCTTGCGGCAGGGGGCCGCGCGGTGATTTTGAACCTGGTCGGGGGTGTCCTTCGGGGCGCCATTCGAACCGAAACCGGCATGCAGAAGGCGGCCGAGGGTGTGTGCATCACGAGTGTGCATCGTCAAGACGGCAGGGCAGGGCCCGCCGTCAGTCTCAGAAGAGAGAAATGACCATGACTGCAGAAGACAAGAACGACGCCTTCATTTCCTCGATCGTGGCTGCCTATGCGGCGCGTCCCGAGGTCGGACCCGACGAGATCGTCGAACTGGTGCGCAAGCTGCGCCACGAGATGGGCGAGGCGCCGGAGCCCGCGACGGCCCAGGCGGGCCAGCCCGGACCCCAGGCGGTCCCGGCGCTGCCGATCGCCGAGGCGGTGACCCAGGACAAGGTCTACTGCCTGTGCTGCGGCAAGGGCTTCAAGATGCTCAAGCGGCACATCGGCTCCGAACACGGCCTCACCGAAGAGCAGTATCGCCGGATGTTCGGCCTGACCGAGGACACGCCCCTGGTCGCGCCCAGCTATTCCGAGCGCAAGGCCCGCTACGCCAAGGAACGCGGCCTCGGCACCTATGCCCGCGGCAAGACCGCGGCCCGCACCGGGACCGAGAGCGTCTCGTCCTGAGACCGCGCTGACAGGGCAGGGGAACGTCGATGGCCGAGAAACCCGTCATCATCAAGCGCGTGGAAAGCGATGACCACGACGCCCATCACGGCGGCTCGTGGAAGGTGGCCTATGCCGACTTCATGACGGCGATGATGGCCTTTTTCCTGCTTCTCTGGATCGTCAGCGCGGCGGATGCGGACAAGCTCAAGGGGCTGGCGGAATATTTCACGCCGGTCATGGCCCAGTCGAACGGCGGCGGGCCCGAGCTTCTCGACGGGCAGATCGTCTCGAACGACCAGCTGCGCGTCGGCGGGGTGCCCTCGAGCGAGGAGATGCCCCCGATCCCGGCCTTCGGGCAGGAAAACCCGCTGATGGTCTTCGACAGCCGGCTGCGCTACGACGACGCCACCGCGGCGGGCGGCCCGGGTGACAGCACGGGCGAGGCCAGCGCCGAGGGCCCCGCCGCCGAGGGCAGCGAGACCGCGCCCGGCGCCGGCGAGGCCGGCACCCAGAGCGCCAGCGCCGAGGGCATGGACGACGAGGCCATCGCCGTCACGCCCACCCCCGAGGAAGAGCGCGCCGCCGAGTTCGAGGCGCTCCAGGCGCAGATCTCCGAGCAACTGCGCGCCAGCGGCCTGCCCGAGGAATTCCTGGGCAACATCCGCTTCAGCCAGTCCGCCGACGGGGTCGATGTGCATATCGTCGACCAGCCGGGCCGGTCGATGTTCGCCTCGGGCAGCGCGCGGATCTCGGCGGAGACGCGGATGCTGATCGAGTCGGTCTCGGCGGTGCTGACCGAACTGCCGAACAAGATCCTGATCTCGGGCCATACCGACGCCGTGCCTTTTACCACCGAGGGCTACGACAACTGGGACCTTTCCGCCGAACGCGCCAATGCCACGCGGCGCGTGCTGCTTGCGGGCGGCGTGCAGCCCGCGCGCATCGCCCGGGTAGCGGGGCTGGCCGATACCGTGCCGCTCCTGCCCGAGGCGCCGGACTCGCCCGAGAATCGGCGGGTCAGCATCAAGCTGCTCTATCCCAGCGGAGTCGAGTCGCCGATCTGAGGGAATCGCGCCGCTGCTGTCTTGGGGCCACAAGGTCTTGCGACGGCGCGGCGCGGCTTTTTCCGCGCTGCGGCGCGAGATTTGCGCCTGAGCCTTGTATAGACGCAAAAAATCGCCGATCTGGAATGTGTTGGCTTGTTTTGGCGATATGCAGCGCCACTAAATCTGGGCGTTATCCCCAAAAAACTTCCACGATATAGCGGGCTCCGGGGTGTTTTTCCTTCCCATGGGGGAAGGCCTTTACTAGCCTTTAATCGGGGACAAGCTGCAAGGACATCAGAGACCGTTATGGTGACCGAACATCTGCTCGATATGATCTGGGATGGGCGTCTGCGCCCCGCGCCGCGCTCGCAGACCCAGCAGATCGCGCATCTCCTGCGGCGGCTCCTGCCGGTGTCGCACGCGGAATTTCTGTTTGCCGACAAGGACGTGGCCCAGATCACCGTGATCCGGGACGACGTGATGCTCGACCCCGACCTGGCGCTGGGGGACGTGCTGGTCGAGGAGTTCGACCTGCGCCTGCCCGCCGAGGCGCTGGTGGTCATCCTGCCCGCGCCCCAGGCCCGGACGGCGCTTTGCGCGGGCCGCAGCGCCGAGCTTTCGGGCCGGATCGCCGCGCGCGCCGCGACCGTGCTCAGCGGCACCGGGCCCGAGGATGCCCGCGGCACCCATGGGCTCTGCGCGCTCTGGCATTGCTACGAGACGCTGATCGACATGGGCTATGCCTCGATCGCCAATCTCGACCTGGTGCATTTCACCCGCGGCTTCACCCGCGAGCTGCGGCAGATGTCGGGCGCAGAGGCGGCCTCGGGCGGCATACTCAGCGGCACCTTCCTGCCCGACCACCACATCGTGCAGACCGCGATGATCCTCAAGGCGGTGATCCTGGGCGGCCAGCCCCTGAGCTTCGAGCTGTTCCGCACCCTGACGCGCCAGCCGGAAGAGGCGATCACCTTCCGCAGCCTCGCCCCCGACAGCATGATCGGGAGCCGCGTTTAACCCGGCGTAAACCGGGAATTCCTTTTTAAGTCCTTGAATCTGTGCTTACCTGTCCTTGATAACGATAATCCAAGAGGCAGGGATGCTCACGTCTTTCAGCCATGCGCTGCGGGAACCGCTTTTGGAGGTCGACGAAGAGCGCGAGGCGATCCTGCGCTGGCAGCGCGACAAGGACAGCGCCGCGCTCGAGCTTCTGGTGCGCTCGCACGCCCGGCAGGTCTGGTCGCTGGCGCGCCGCTGGACCGACAACCCCGCGCATCTCGAGGATCTCGTGGCCGAGGGCGTGATCGGGCTGATCCGCGCCGCCGAGAACTTCGACACCGCGCGCGACGTGCGCTTCTCCACCTATGCCGCCTGGTGGGTCCGCAACGAGCTGGCCGCCGCGGTGAAACGCATCCGCGGCGCGCTGATCTCGCGGATGGAGGGCAGCTCTCCGATCGACGCGCGGCTGGCCGGGATCTCGGCCGGCGGGGCGCATTCGCCCGACGCGCTGCAGGCCGAGCTTGAGGCCATCGCCTCGGACGAGGCCTCGCCCGAAGAGGACGCCATGCGCCGTTCGGACGAGGCGATGATGGTCGCCCGGCTGCACCAGGCCATGTCCGAGCTGAGCCAGGTCGAAGCCGAGGTGATCCAGCGCCGCCGCCTGATGCCCGATCCCGAGCCGATGAGCGTCATCGCAAGCGACCTCGCCACCTCGCCGGCGCGGCTGCGCCAGATCGAGACGCGGGCATTGGCGCGGCTCCGGCAGAAACTCATCGCGCAGGGCTTCACCCTGTCGGTGCTGCACTGAGCGCCGGCATGGATCTCGCGCGCATCCTCTCGCAACTGCCCGCCGGGCAGGAGACCCGGCCGGGGCGTCCGGGGGCGTCTCCCGCGGGTGACGCGCCGGGCTTTGCCCGGGTGCTGGGCGGGCTTGAGGGCGGTGAAGAACAACCCGCGCAGGGGCAGGGCGCCGCTGCGGGGGAGGCCACGTCGGGCCAGGAGCTGCCCGAGGGGCTGCTGTCCAAGCTCGACGCCGCCTTCGCCCGGCTCGCCGAGGCGCTGCCCGCCGAGACGCCGCTCAGCCCCGCCGGCCAGGCGCGCCTCGACGCCCGCGTGATGGAGGAACTGAGCGCGGTCTTCGCCGAGGCAGGGATCGAGCTGCCGCAAGGGCTGGCCGAGGCGCTCGACGCGCTGGCGCCGGAGCTGCCCGCCAAGGCGCCGGAGCGGCTGGGGGCGGTGCTCACCGCGCTCTCCGAGGCGCTGGGGCTCGGGGCGCCGGGTGCAACGCCGGACACCGCGCCCAAGGCGCAACCCGCCGGGCTTGCGGAAACCTCCGGCGCGCCCGTCGCCGCCAATCTCTCCGCCCCGCCCTCTGTCCCGCAGAGCCCCGTGCAGCCGGGCCCGGAGCCCCGCGTGCCGCTCGCCGGGTTGGAGACCGCCCGCATCACCGCAAGGCCTGCGCAAAGCGCCGGGCAGGCCACCCCCGCCGAGGCGCTTTTCGGCAGTCCCAAGGGCCCGCAGGCCCCGAGCAACACCTCCATGCCCGCCGCCACGCCCGGCCCGATCCTCACGACCGAGGCGCCCGCAGCCCTGCGGTTCGAGACTCCGGTCCCGGTCCTGCCTGTCACCTCCGCCCCGCAGGGTGCCGCCCTGCCGCCCATGCCTTCCGCCGTGCCCGAGATGGCCATGGCGCCCGCCGTGGAGATGCCGCGCGGGGTGCTCGACCAGATCCGCCGCGCCGGCATCACCGAGGGCCGCACCCGCATCGAGCTTTCGCCCGCGAGCCTCGGCGCGCTGGAGGTCGAACTGGCCACCGACGAGGCCGGGCAGCTGCGCGTGGTGATCCGCGCCGAGAACCCCGCGACGCTGGCCGCCCTGCGCGGCGACCGGCAGGGGCTCGAGGCGATGCTCGCCGAAAGCGGCGTCGAGCTGAGCGGCGAAAGCCTGGACTTCGAGGGCTTCGAGCACCGCGAGGAAGCCTCCCCCGAGGCGCCCGGGGCCAGCGCCCGCACCTTGACCGAGACATCCGAGACCCCGCCCGATACCCCGGAGACGCGGCCCGCCCCGGGCCCGCGCGCCGACGGGCGGCTCGACATCCTGACCTGAAGGGAGACACGCGATGACCACCGATCCCACCGCCCTCAGCGCCGCCAGCGCGGCGGCCACGGGCAGCGGCACCTCGGTCTCGAGCGCGGCTTCGGCCTCTCTCAGCGCCGATTACGAGGCCTTCCTGCAGCTCCTGACGGCGCAGGTCGCCAACCAAGACCCGCTGGAGCCGATGGACAGCACCACCTTCGTGTCGCAGCTCGCGCAGCTGAGCCAGGTGGAACAGGCGATCCAGACCAATTCCAACCTCGAGACCATCGCGTCGCAGCTCTCCTCGGCCTCCTCCTTTGCCGATGTGGCGCTGATCGGGAAGACGGTGTCACTCTCCTCCTCGTCCTTCGAACTGGGCGAGGGCGGCGGGGCGGAGCTGTCCTACCGGCTGGCCGACAACGCGAGCTCCGTCTCGGCCACGATCCTCGCCGCCGACGGCACCGAGCTGCGCCGCATCGAGGGGCTGCCGACCTCGGCCGGAGAGGCCCATGGCTTCACCTGGGACGGCAATGACTACGCCGGCCTGCCGCTGCCGCCGGGCCGCTACGAGGTGGAGATCCGCGCCACGGGCGCCGACGGCAAGGCGGTCAGCTACGAGACCTTCACCCAGGCCACCGTCGACTCGGTGGTCTTCGAGCAGGGCCAGAGCCTCTTGAGCCTCGATAACGGGGAAACGGTGGCGGCCAGCAGCGTGCGCGCGGTCGAATAGGGCTCAGACCCGCGGGACCTCGGTCACGAAGAAGGACAGAAGCAGCATCTCGTCGATGGTGCCGACCTGCATCTCGAGCGCGGATTTGAGCCGCGCCGAAAGCGCCTCGGTGTCGACCGGCATGTCGCGCAGCGCCTTGCCGGTGGCGGCGGTGCGCAGCTCGGCCAGCACGGTGTCGCGCAGTCGGATGCCCGAGGCGACGGTGCGCAGCTCCGAGGCGGCGGCGGCGTCGGGCATGGCCAGCCCCAGGTCGGTCACGATGTAGGCGGTGGCATCCACAAGATCGACGGGAATGGTCATCCGGCCCAGGAAGACGATGCGGTCGATGGCGACCGTGCGCTCGCCCTCACGCTCGAGCTCGCCGGCGGCCATGGCCTCCTTGGCGGCGCGCTCCATCTTCACCTGCTGCATCGAGACCGGCTCGGCCTTGGCCTGGGTCACCGCCTTGGCGGCGCGGGTCTCGGGCGCGGCCTCGGTCATGCCGGCGACGGCGCCTTCGGTGCCCGAGAGCGAGGCCAGCGCGAATCCGCCCCCGAAACCGGCCGTAACCGCGGCGACGGACAGTCCGGTAAGGATTTTCGACAGGCTGGGCATGGGGCTCTCTTGGCTCGGGTGGTCAACTCAGAGCCAAGAGATGTCAGCGAACCGTGTCGAAAACGGGGAAAGACCTGAGGCTTAATAAGGCAATATTACGTCCATCAGCCCTTCGCCGTAGCCGATGCGCTGCTGCTTGGAGAGCTGCCCCTGGCCCCCGTAGGTGACCCGCGCCTCGGCGATCTTGTCGTAGGAGATGGAGTTGTCGCGCTGGATGTCGGCGGGGCGGATGATGCCCGAGACGCGCAGGTCGCGCAGCTCCTGGTTCACCTTCACCTCCTGGCGCCCGGCGACCACCAGGTTGCCGTTCGGCAGTTGCTGCACCACCAGCGCCGCGACGCGCAGGTTGATGCGCTCGTTGCGGTCGATCTCGCCCGAGCCCGAGACCTCCTGCCCGCCGCTCACCGCGACGATATCGGCCTGTTCGAGGTCCTCGGCGGCTTCCTCGTCGCCCAGGAGGCTGCCGAGCTGCTTGCCGAAACCGAAGAGCGAGGGCGTGCCGAAGTTGGTCTTGCCGTCGCGGCTGCGGCTGGTCTCGTTCTTCAGCCGGGCGTTGTCGTCGATCTCGATCACGATGGTCAGCAGGTCGCCGACCTTCTCGGCGCGCTGGTCGGCGAAAAAGCCGCCGCTGCCGGCCTCCCAGAGCGAGGCCCGCTCGGCGCGCAGCGCCGGGGCCTGGATCTCGGGCGGGGGCATCGGCACGGCCACGGTCTCGGCGCCCTGGGCCCCTGTGCCCACCTGCGAGGGCTGCGGGTCCATGTCGAGCGGGCCGCCGCTGCAGGCGGAGAGCAGGCTCAGCGCCGCCAGGGGCGCGGTCAGCCGCGGGGAAAACGTCATCTCAGGATCTCCACATCGCCGTTCTTGGTGGCGTAGCCGGTGACGGTCGTGTTGCTCACGGTGTTCACCACCTTGATCTCTTCGCCCGCATGGGCGTCGCGCAGGGCCCGGCCGGGCGCGGAGAGCACCAGCCGCCCGTCGTTGAGCCGGATCGCCACGCTTTGGCCGCGGCGGATCACCAGGGGCTCCTGCACCGCCTGGGCCATGACCGCGCGGCCTGTGGTCAGAAGGCTGCGCACCTCCATGCCGATCAGCTTGTCCCGGTCGGTCAGGGCGAAGCTGCCGACCCGGGCGCGGGGCAGGGAGATGACCCGCAGGTCGGCCTCGGTCAGGATCTCGCCGGGCAGGATCTGCCGCACCGGCACGGCTACGGGCACGGTGGCGATGGCATAGCCGCCCAGCCGCACCTCCTCGCCGCCCTCGGTCAGCGCATTGGCCAGGAACTGGCCCGACTTGCGGTCGATCCAGAAGGCCGAAAGCAGCATCGCCTCCTCGATGGGGGCGGTGGTCATGGTGACGGTCAGCTCGGCCTCGGCGGGCAGCGCCTCGCCCAGGTGGATGCGCGCCTGTTCCTCGACCAGGGCGGCCACGGCCTCGGCGCGCAGCGCGCCGGGCAGGGCGGTCAGCGCCGCCGCGGCCAGGGTCAGGAGCGCGCGGGGGATCATTTGACCTGGTTCGCGGTCGACATCATCTGGTCGGCCGTCTCGATCGACTTCGAGTTCATCTCATAGGCCCGCTGGGCCGAGATCAGGTCGGTGATCTCCTTGATGATGTTGACGTTGGAGTTCTCCAGGTAGCCCTGGCGCACCACCCCGAGCCCCGGATCGCCGGGGTTGGCGGGCAGGGGATCGCCCGAGGCCTCGGTCGCCTGCAGAAGGTTGTTCCCCAAGGCCCGGAGGCCGCTTTCGTTGACGAAGGTCGTCAGGGTGAGCTGGCCGAGCTCCACCGGCACGGGGTCGTTCTCGACGAAGGCGCGCACGGTGCCGTCCTCGGCGATGTCGAGCTGCACGGTGTTCTCGGGCAGGACCACGCCGGGGTCGACCTCGAAGCCCTGCAGCGTCACCAGCTGCCCCTCGGGCGAGATCTGGAAGGAGCCGTCGCGGGTATAGGCCTGCTCGCCGTTGGGCATCTGCACGGTGAAATAGCCGCGCCCGTCGATCGCCAGGTCGGTCTGGTTCTCGGTCTGCGCGAGCCCGCCCTGGGTGGTCAGCCGGGCCACGCCCGCGGTGCGCACGCCCAGGCCGATGTCGACGCCGGTCGGCCGCGCGGTGCCCTCTTCCGAGGTCTGGGTGCCCTCGCGCTGGCGGTTCTCGTAGATCAGGTCCTGGAACGCCGCGCGGCGGGTCTTGTAGCCGGTGGTATTGGCGTTGGCGATATTGTTGGAGATCACGTCCACATTGGTCTGCTGTGCCAGCATCCCCGTCGCTGCGATACCGAGTGCCTTCATGCCGTCCCCCTTCAGGCTGGCCGCGACAGGCGGCTCAGCGCGTCCTGCCGCAGATCGTCGGCGCTTTGACTGACCGTCTGCGCGCGTTCATAGGCTTTCTGGATTTCCATCAGCCGGGTGATCTCGGTGATGGCCTGCACGTTGCTGCCCTCGACCGCGCCCTGGATCAGGACGCTGCTGTCGTCGAGCTCAGGCGCCACGCCGCCGCCCGGCGGGGCGCGGAACAGCCCCGACCCGGCGCGTTCGTAGGCCTGCAGGTCGTCGATGCGGAAGACGCCGATCTGGCCGAGCGCCGCGCCGTCGGGGCCGGACATGGTGCCGTCCTCGGCGATCTGCAGCCCGGCCACGGCCTCGGGCGCGAGGTTGATCGCCGCGCCGCCCACGTCGAGGATCTGCGCCCCGTCGATGGTGACCAGCGTGCCCTGGTTGTCGAGCGTGAGCCGCCCGTCGCGGCCGTAGGCGACGCCGCCCTCGCGGGTCTCGAAGGCGAACCAGCCCTCGCCCTCGAGCGCGATGTCGAGCGGGTTGCCCGTGGCCTGCAGCCGGCCCTGGCTGTTGTCGAGGTAGGAGCCGCCGTCGACGACGAAATGCACGTCTTCCATGTCGCCGGTGTCCTCGTGCAGGTAGCTCTCGAAGGCCACCCGCTCGCGCTTGAACCCGACGGTATCGGCATTGGCGATGTTGTTGGCGGTCACGTCCAGATCCCGCTGCAGGGCGGAGACCAGGGAGATCGGGATATAGGACGCACTATCCATGCAATAACACCGGTTTGGTGATTTTATTCTTGCTCAAGCCAAGAAATAAGGCGATTTTAGCTACAAAAGCAAGAAGAGATTATGCGCTTGGCATTCAAACCTTGCATCCCGGTGCTTGTGGCGGCGCTGGCCCTCGGGGCGCCCGGCGCGGCCCAAGCCGATGTGCCCGAGGGCGGCGGCGTGCCGCCCCGCGAGGCCGCGCCCCTGGCGGCGCCCGAGCTGCGTCTGAAGGCCCAGGCGCGGGGCGATTTCGTCGCGCGCCGGCTGGCGCTGCTCGACGCGCTTGGTGCCGCCGCGCCCGACGCGCTGGGGCCGCCGCTTCTCGACTTGGCCGAGTTCCACATCGCCCGCGGCCTGGGCTACGAGGCGGGCTCCTACCTGGCGCGCGCCCAGGCCGAAGGGCTGCCCGCCGAGGAGGCGCCCCGCGTCGCCGCGCTAACCCTCCTGCAACGCATCCTGACCGGCCGGGCCGACAGCCTCGGCCAGAGCGATCCGCTCCTGTCGCATCCCGACTGGCCCGCCGCGCCGCATCTACGCGCCATGGTCGCCGTCTCGGGCGGGGCGCGGCTGAGCGAGCTCGCCATGCTCGAGGCCGAGGAGGCCGCCGGGGCGCTGCCCGACCGCATCCTCGAGGTCACCCTGCCGGTGTTGCTCGAGGCGGCGGTGGAATCCGACTACTGGGAGATCGGCCATGCGCTGGCCGCGCGCATGCTGGCGCATTCCGCGCTCGGCGACAGCGCCGCCTTCCATTACCTCCTGGGCCGGGCGGCCGAGCGCGGAGGCGAGGAGGTCGCCGCCTTCGACAGCTACCTGCGCGCCGCGCGCGGCTCGGATGCCTGGGCGCACAAGGGCCGGCTGGCGATCATCTCGCTGGCGGTCCGCACCGAGGCGCTGGCGCCGCGCGAGCGGCTGACGCTCCTGCGCCAGGCACGCTGGCGCTGGACCCGCGGGCCCCTGGGCGCGCGCACGCTCATGGCGCTGGCCGAGGCCGAGATCGCCCTCAGCCACCGGATCGCCGCTCTCGAGGTGTTGAACGCCATCGGCCACAGCTACCCCGAGACGCTGTATGCCCAGAAGGCCGCGACGCTGGCGGAGGCGCAGATGGATGCCTTCTACGCCCATGGGCTGGCGGGCGACCTGGCCATCGCCGATTTTGTCCGGGGCCACGCGCGCATTGCCACGGATTACCGGATGGAGCCCGGCTTTGCCGAACGCGCCGAGGCTTTTGCCGACCACATGCTGGCCAATGGCATCACCGGGCTCGCGGCGCGGGAATACCTCGAGACCGCCGAATTCCTCGCCGTGGGCCAGGATCTGGGGCTCTTCTCCGAGACCGAGGCCATGCGCGACCGGCTGCGGCTGAAGCGCGCCGAGGCGCTGTTCGCCGGGGGGCAATACGCGCTTGCGGTCGAGGTGACGCGCGGCCCGCTGCTGGTGCCCGATCCCGAGATCGCCGCACGGCTCGCGGCCCTGCGCACCGATGTCTATGCCGCCACCGGCCGCGACCGCGAGCTGCTGGACGAGGCCCCCGAGGATCCCGCCCGCGACTACCTGCGCCAGCGCGCCGAGGCGCTCTTTGCGCAAGGTGACTGGACCGCCGCGCTCGCCGCCTACGAGGACGTCTGGGCCGGAGAGGGCGCGGCCATGCCGCCCGCGCTGGCCGCGCATATGCTGCTCGCCGCCCATCGCGCGGGCCAGGCCGAGCGGGTGCGCGAGCTGGCCGAGGCGCTGCCGCGGCTCGACGAGGCGCCGGGCTGGGCCGCCATCGCCGCGCGGCTCGGGCGTGAGAGGCCCGACATCTTCCCGCTGCGCCGGGGCGTGATCGAGGCCGCCATCGGCGAGGGCCGGGACGAGGGCGACACCGGCGGGTGAGTCCTTCCAAGGATAAGAAGAATAAATCCCGTTTTCTTTAACCCGCCCGAAACTGTGCCGGACAATATCATGGAATATGCCGCAAAAGCTTGTTTGCCGGGCAAGGCCGCACAAGCAGAAGGGACAGACAGATGAGCATTTCGCAATCCATGCAGATCGGCGTGAGCGGGCTGAATGCCAATGCCGAGCGCGTCGGCGACATCTCGAACAACATCGCCAACGCCAGCACCGACGGCTACAAGCGCAGCTTCTCCTCCATGGTCTCCGAGACGGTGGGCTCGGACCAGACCGCCGAGGGCGCGGGCGTCCGGGCCGAGCAGCGGCACGATATCTCGACCACCGGCGCGGTGCGCGGCACCACCAGCGCCACCGACCTCGCGATCGAGGGCTCGGGCTTCTTCGTGGTCTCCGAGAACGCCGACGAGGCCAACCAGGCCAATTACGCGCTGACCCGCGCGGGCAGCTTCTCGCCCGACGACGAGGGCAACCTGGTCAACGCCGCGGGCTACTACCTCGCGGGCTTTCCGGTCGACGAGAGCGGCGCCATCGGCGCGGTGGACACCAATTCCTATTCCGACCTCGAGACGGTGAACATCGGCGACCAGACCATCGCGGGCCAGGCCACCAGCGCCATCGACGTGCGCGCCAACCTGCCCTCGCAGGCCACGGGGCTCGCGACGCCCGGCGATCCCTTCATCTCCTCGGTGGAGTATTTCACGCCCCTGGGCGAGGCCGAGCGCATGAGCGTCGCCTTCGCGCCCTCGGGCACCGAGGACCTCTGGACCATGACCTTCAGCGACAACGAGGGCGCGGTCCTCGGCAGCGCGGATGTGACCTTTAACGACAGCGGCGCCAATGCCGGCTCGCCGGCGAGCTACACCAACGTGCAGAACCTCGCGACCGCGCCGGCCGCCTTCGCCTTCGATCCCGCCACCGGGACGGCGACGGTGACGCTCGACACCGGGGCGATCCCCCAGGACGTCGAGATCACGCTCGGCGCGCCGGATGCCTACGGCGGGCTGACCCAGTTCGCGGGCGATTACTCGGGCCTGACGATCAGCTCCGACGGCGCTAGCGCCGGGACGCTGGTCTCGGCCGACATAGATGCCGACGGCATGGTCTACGGGGTCTTCGACAACGGCGCGCGCAAGGCGCTCTACCAGATCCCGCTGGCCGATGTGGCCAATCCCGACGGGCTCGCGCCCGGGGACGGCAATACCTACAAGATCTCGCTCTCGAGCGGGCCTTTGAACCTGCTCTTCTCGGGCGGCGGAGCGGTCGGGCCGATCTCGGCCTTCGCGCTGGAATCCTCCAACGTGAACGTGGCCCAGGAGCTGACCGACCTGATCCAGGTGCAGCGGGCCTATTCCTCCAACGCCAAGATCGTGACCACCACCGACCAGATGCTCGAGGAAACGCTGCAGATCAAACGCTAGGCCCGGGCCGCGCGCTGAAGGGGCGCTGAGACATGACGATTACCTCCGCTTTGACCGCCAGCCGGATGGGCCTCGATTCGATCGGGGTCCGCGCCGAGGTGACCTCGAACAACATCTCCAACGCCGACCGCCCCGGCTACGTGCGGCGCGGCGTCGATCTGACCAGCGGCACCAATGGCAACGGCGTCCGGGCGACCGGCGTCACCCGCCAGGTGGACAGCGTGCTGCAGGGGCGCCAGCGCTCCGAGACCTCGGCGGGCAGCTACCACGACCGCATGGCTTCGGGGCTGTCGATCTACACCGCGCAGCTGGGCGCGCCGGGCGAGCCGGGCACGCTGCCCGACCGGGTGGCGGCGCTGCAGACCGAGCTCGACCTGCTGACGGTCGATCCTGGCGCGCGCAACGTCCAGGCGGGCGTGCTGCGCCGCGCGCAGGACCTGGTCGCGGGTCTGAACAGCGCGCATCGGGCGCTCGGCGACGCCACCGCGCGGGCCGAGGCCGCGATCGGCTCCGAGGTGACCTCGGTCAACGCGCTGACCGCCGAGATCGCCGAACTGAACACCTATATCTCCTCGGCGAGCGCGGGCTCGGTGGAGCGCGCCGACCTCATGGACCAGCGCGACATGGCGATCGACAAGCTCTCCCAGCATGTCGACCTGCGCGTCATCAGCCGCGGCGAGGGCACGGTCGACGTGATGACCGGCAATGGCGCCAGCCTGATCGAGGGCAGCCGCGCGCATCCCTTGGACTACGACCGCGCCAGCGGCACGCTGACCGCGGGCGGCGTCGACATCACCCCGGGCCGCCCCGGCGGGCGCGGGCTGACCAGCGGTGCGCTGGCCGCCGAGATCACCCTTCTGACCGACCGGCTGCCGCAGATGGGCGATCAGCTCGACGAGCTGGCCCGCGCCATGGTCACCACCTTCGAGGACGCCGACGCGAGCCTCGGGCCGGGGCAGGCGGGGCTCTTCACCGATGCCGGCTCCGCCTTCGATCCCACCGCGCAGGAAGGGCTCGCCGGGCGCATCGCGGTCAATACCGCGGTCGACCCCGAGCAGGGCGGCGACCTCTGGCGGCTGCGCGACGGCATCGGGGCCGCGGTCCCGGGCGACAGCGCCGACGGCACGCAGGTCCTCGACTTCGTCGCGGCGCTTGGCGCGCGGCAGGGCTTCGACCCGGCGCGCGGGCTGGGCGACATGATGACGGTTTCGGAATATGCCGCGAACCTCCTGTCGGGCCAGAACGCCGAGGTCAGCGCCGCCGAGCGCAAGGGCGCGGCGGCCGATACCGCTGCGCGCGCCATCGCCAACCAGCGCTCCGCCACCGAGGGCGTGAACGTCGACACCGAAATCCAGACCCTTCTGCAAATCGAACAGGCCTTCGCGGCCAATTCGCAGGTCATCGCCGCGTTGAACCGGATGATGGACGACCTGCTCGAAGCCTTCTGAGGACCGGCGCGCCCATGACCTACGGCATCCTTCCGAAATCCACCTTCCAGGCCTTCACCACGCGGCGCGACATCATCGGCCAGCTCAACGCCGAGGTGAACCGCGCCTCGACCGAGCTGTCGACCGGGCGGCACGCCGATCCCTACGGGGCGCTCGGCTCCAAGGCGGCGCGGGCCTTCAACGTCGGCGCCGAGCTGCAGCGCACCGAGTCCTTCCTGACCTCGAACAAGCTCCTGGAAAGCCAGTTCGACACCACCGCGACGGTGCTGCAGGACCTGCGCACCATCGCCGAGGAGTTCCTGGCCTTCAGCGTCGGCAGCCGCGACAGCGAGGGCGCCACCACCAGCGAGCTGCAGGCGGCGGCCAAGGCGGCTTTCACCCAGATCGCCAACCTCTCGAACACCACCTATGCCGGCAAGAAGCTCTTCTCGGGGGTGGCGGCGGACCAGCCGGCGCTGACCGAATGGAACCGCGACGGCGGGGCGGGGCTCAGCCCCGAGGACGCCATGGCGGCGGTCCTGGGCGGCGGGCTGACGACTGCCGCCGATGCCGCGGCCAAGGCCGACACCGTGGACGCCATGTTCGCGAGCGATCCCGCCGCCCCGGCGGGGCTGCGCTTCGAGGAGGTCTTCTACTACGGCGCTGACGGCACCGGCCCGCGGGTCGCCGCGCAGATCGACGCCGACACGCGACTGAGCTACGGGCTGCAGGCCGACGACCAGGGCTTCCGCGACCTGATGCAGGGGCTTGCCATGCTGGCCGGGACCGACGCCAGCCAGATCGGCGACGAGGGCGCCTACAGCGAATGGGTGGGCCGGGCGGTCGACAAGGTCAGCGAAGGGGTGGGCGGCGTGCTCGATATGGAGGCGCGGCTGGGCTTCTCGCAGAACCGGCTGGAGCTGGCGACCGAACGGCTGTCGGAGCGGCGCAACGTGCTGACCTCGGAGCGCTCCGAGCTGGAGGGCGTCGACGCCTATGACGCGGCGATGCGTCTGACCGAGCTCGAGTCGCGGCTGCAGGCGACCTACACGGTCACCGCGCGGCTCGGACAGCTGAGTTTTCTGAACTACCTCTGAGGCTCCATTCCGCCGTGCCGGCCTCGGTGAGGCCCGGTTCGGTCAGCTTGTAGCCGCGCCCGTGCACCGTCTCGATATAGGGATGGGCGAGGTCCGAAGCCTGCGAGAACTTCTTGCGGATCTTGCAGATGTAGACGTCGATCACCTTGTCGAAGGGCCGGTCTTCGAGCATCCCGTAGACCGCGTCGTAAAGCGCGCTTTTCGACACCACGCGGCCCGCCCCGAGCGCCAGCTCGTGGAAGATCGCGTATTCGCGCCGCGAGAGCGGCACCGGCTGGCCCGAGATCTCGGGGTTGCGGCCGTCGAAATAGATCACCGCCTCGCCCAGCGTCACGCTTTCGGCCGCATGGCCCGCGGCGCGGCGCGCGATGGAGTTGATCCGGCTCTTCAGCTCGATGGATTTCACCGGGATCACCAGGTCGTCGTCGGCGCCTGCGTCCAGCGTCTCGGCGGTGGCGCGGGCGTTGCGCATGTCGCGCATCACCAGGATCGGCGCGTCGCAGCCCGCCGCGCGCAGCTGGCGCACCTGGGCCAGAACCTCGGGCGTATCGGCCAGAAGGAAGGCGGTGCGGTCATGGCTGCGCGCCCGCAGGGTGGTCTGGTCGGTGGCGAAGAAATGCGCGCCGACGGGCACAACGGTGAACCCGCCCTTGGTCAGCTCTGCCTCAAGGCCCGCGACCCGCTCGGCGCGTGGCTCGAATAGAAAAATGTGCATCGGCTGCGCGGTCCGAGGGGACGCCTCCACTTCGTTCCTTTTCAAAACCATGACATCGCGCCCAAGAATTAACAAGAATAAAAGTTATATTTACATATTTATTCTTGTCTAATTCAGCGGGGGCTGTAAGGTAAAAGCCGGATCAAACCCTTGGGGGTTGGCTCATGTGGGCAGTCTTTCGCGCGTGCCGCCTTGCGGCCCGGACCTTTCTTCTTGCCGCGCTGGTCGCAGCGGGCGGGGCCTCGGCGGACGTGCGGATCAAGGACATCGCCACCTTCGAGGGCGTCCGCGAGAACCAGCTGGTCGGCTACGGCCTGGTCGTGGGCCTGAACGGCACCGGCGACAGTCTGCGCAACTCGCCTTTCACCGAGAAGAGCATCGAGGGCATGCTGGAGCGTCTCGGCGTCGGCAACCTCTCCGAGGACAGCATCAACACCAACAACACCGCCGCGGTCATGGTCACCTCCATGCTGCCGCCCTTCGCGCGGCGCGGCTCGACCATCGACGTGGTGGTCTCCTCGCTGGGGGATGCCACCTCGCTGCGGGGCGGCACGCTGATCGTCACGCCGCTCTCCGGTGCCGACGGCGAGGTCTACGCCGTGGCCCAGGGCCCGATCGCCGTGGCGGGCTACGCCGCGCAGGGCGCCAATGCCTCCATCGTCGAAGGCGTGCCCACCGTCGCGCGGATCGAGAACGGCGCCACGGTCGAGAACGAGATCGGCTTCGAGCTTGCCAGCCTCGACAGCCTCAGGATCACCCTGCGCGACCCGGATTTCACCACCGCCATGCGCGTGGCGGAGGCTGTCAACGACGCCATCGGCGGCAATGCGGCCCGGGCGCTCGATCCCTCGACCGTCGAGGTCCGCGCCAGCGCCGGCAAGGGCGACATCATGGGCACCATGGCCCATATCGAACGGCTGCTCGTGACCCCGGACAGCCGCGCCAAGGTGGTGATCGACGCCCGCTCCGGCACCATCGTCATGGGCGCCAACGTGCGGATCTCCGAGGTCGCGGTGAGCCAGGGCGGGCTGACCGTCATGGTCAAGGAGAACATCGAGGTGAGCCAGCCCGAGCCGATCTCCATCGGCGAGACGGTGGTCGTGCCCCAGACCGAGGTGCGGGTCGAGGAATCCCTCGGCCGCTTCACCATCCTCGAAGGCGACGTGAGCCTGCGGCGGCTGGTCGACGGGCTCAATGCCATCGGCATCACCGCCTCGCAGACCATCTCGATCCTGCAGGCCATCAAGGCCGCCGGCGCGCTGCACGCCGATCTGGAGATCATCTGAGATGGGCCCCGAGGGCCCGCTGGGGCTGAACCTCGGCATGCTGCGCGCCGCCGCCGGCTCCGGTGCCACGGCGCGCGGGGCCGAGGCGCAGGGCGATGCCGCCGAGATCGCCAAGGAGTTCGAGGCCGCCTTCCTGTCGCAGACCGTCGACCAGATGCTGAAGACCGCCGATGTCGGCAGCTTCGGCGGCGGCCACGCCGAGGAGATGTGGCGCTCCTTCCTGTCGAAGGCCATGGCCGAGGCCCTGGCCGAAGACGGCTCGGTCGGGCTGGCGAGCCAGGTGGAAACGGCGATCCGCGCCTACCAGGGACGAGGAGAGACGGGATGAGCGACAGCACGCTGGCGCCGCTGACGGCGCTCGAGAAACTGCTGAAGCGCGAGGCCGGGGCGCTGGCCCGCGGCGAGGGCGCGGCGGTTGGCGCCGAGCTTGAGGAGAAGTCGCGGCTTCTCAACGAACTCGAAGCCGGGCAGGGGGCGCTGGCCGAACGCGCCGAGCGCGACGAGAAACTGCGCGCGCGGCTTGCCGCGCTGAAGGACATGCTCTCCGCGAACGGGGTCCGCATCGCGCATCTGCGCGACACCATGGGCGGGCTCGCCCGCGATCTTGCCTCGCTCCAGGAGCGGCAGGGATTGGGCGGTCTCTACGGGGCCGACGGCAGCACTCGCGAGGCCGGTGTGGCCAACCCGCAACGCCTCAACCGGGAGGCCTGAGATTAACCCGGCAGTAACCGCCGCCGGTAATCTCCAACATAGCGGACCAATCCGCAGGACCGTCAGAAGGACGGTCTGTACATAGCAAGAGCAGGAGAAGAACGTGTCTTCCATTCTTACCAACGGCGCGGCGATGAACGCCCTCTCGACCCTTCGTTCGATCACGGGGTCGCTCGACGAAACCCAGGGCCGGATCTCGACCGGTCTCAAGGTGCAGTCCGCAAAGGACAACGCCGCTTACTTCTCGATTTCCACGACGATGAACTCGGAAAGCGGGATGAACAAGGCCGTCAACGAGGGGCTGACCCTCTCCAAGAACTCGGTGTCCACCGCGCGTCTTGGGGCCGAGACCATGGTGGATCTCGCGCAGCAGTTCGTGGATCGCCTTGCCTTCGCGCAAAACGAAGGCGTTGACCAGGTCAAGGTTCAGGCAGAACTGACGTCGCTCAAGGACCAAATGGTTACGGCGATCAATCAGTCCTCGTTCAACGGCGAGAACCTGATCAACACCGCTGGTGCAGGTGCGAAAACGGTGGCTTCGGGTGTCAGCCGCGACGCCGCTGGCGCGATCTCGACCACCAAGATCACCTTCACCACGACCGACCTGCAGTTGCTCGCGGATGATGGTGGCGTGGCCGCGTCCAACACCAGCTTCGCGACGATCAACATCGACAACGCCACGACCGCCGGGGACCTCGAAGCGGCACTGGTTGCAGCGGAAGGTTTCCTGTCCACTGTGACCGATGAGGCCACCAGCCTCGGTGTTGCCGAGAAAGCGATCGAAACTCAGCAAAACTTCCTTATGGAGCTGAGCGATCGTCTCGACTCCGGCGTGGGCTCGATGATCGATGCCGACATGGAATCCGAAGCCGCGCGTCTGCAGTCCCTGCAGGTGCAGCAGCAGCTGGCCACCCAGTCGCTGTCGATCGCCAACCAGGCGCCGCAGAACATCCTGAGCCTGTTCCGCTGATCGCGGAGTAAGGTCACGAGCTTGGAGCGGCCCCTTCCCGGGGGCCGCTTCCCCTCAGAAAAAGACGTGAGATCCTTCAGGGACGTTAGGGCAGGACAGGACCCATGAGCATCGCAGCCTACAAGCAGAACATCCGCGAGAGTGAATCGCCCCGCAGCATCGAGCGGCGCGTCATGTCGCGCGTCACCGCCGAGCTCGACGGCTATCTTCAGGACTACGAGGCCGGCTCGCGCTTCGACCGCATGGGCCTTCTGGCGGGCGGGCTGCGCCGCGCGCTGATCGACAACCAGACGCTCTGGCGGGAGCTGCGCTACGACCTGGCCTCCGAGGGCAACCAGCTGCCCGCCGGCCTGCGCGCGCAACTCATTTCGATCGGCCTCTGGGTCGACCGGCAGACCACCGCGGTCCTTTCGGGCGAGGCCGGGCTGGGCGATCTTGTCGGCGTGAACCGCCAGATCGTCGCGGGTCTCAACGGCGTCGCGCCGCAACCGCAGGAGCTCTGAGCAATGCCGCTGGCCATCACGCTGAAACCGAACGAACGGGTTGTCGTGAATGGCTGCGTCATTCGCAATGCCAACAAGCGGCAGACCATCCACATCGAGAACCGCGCGGACATCATCCGCGGCAGCGATCTTCTGACCGAGAGCCAGGCGGATACGCCCACCAAGCGCATCTGCCTGCTGATCCAGATCGCCCTGGTGCACGCCGACCAGCGGACCCGCGTGGCGCCCAAGATCCAGGCGGGGCTGGCCAACCTGGCCTCGCTCTTCGGGGTGAAGGTGCGCTCGCATTTCTTCGAGGCCGCCAACCACGTCAGCCAGAGCGACTATTACCGCGCGCTGGTGGCGCTGCGGCCGGTGCTGGAACACGAGGCCAAGCTCCTGGCCATGGTCAGCGCGCCGGACGTGGATGCGCCCGAAGGGCAGGCGCCCGAGGCCGGGGCTGGCCCGGACGCCGTCACCGAGACCTCTCCCGAGGTCGCCGCGCCGGAGCGGCGCAGCGCGGCCGACACGCCGTGATCACCGGGCTCAACTCGATCGCCGGGCTGCAGGTCGCCCAGGCGACCGAAGCCAGCTCGCGCGAGATCATCCGCTCCTCCGCCCAGCACGCCCGCGCCATCGAGCATTTCCGCGAGAACATCGCCGAAGTCGAGACCGTCGACGACCTGATGGGGGATCCCGAGCTTTACGGCTTCGTCATGCGGGCCTTCGACCTCGAGGCGCAGATCCCCGGCAAGGCGCTGATGAAGAAGATGTTTCAAAGCGACATCAGCGATACGAGCGCCCTGGTGAACCGCCTCACCGATCCCCGCTTCCGCGAGATCTACAAGGCGCTGGACTTCGGCCCCGACGGGGTCGGCACGACCAACACGCTGAGCCAGTCCTGGCAGGACTGGATGGTCGACCGCTACGTGACCCGGCAGTTCCTCGACGCCCGCGAGAGCGAGAACGAGACGGTGGGCCGGGCGCTCTATTTCCGCGAACAGGCCGGCGGGATCGAGACCGCCTTCGACATCCTCAAGGACAAGGATGTCGCCAAGGTGCTGCGCACCGCCTTCGGCATCCCCGAGGCGACGGTGGGGCTCGATATCGACAAGCAGGCGGAGCTGCTTCTGGAGAAGATCGACCTCGAGACGCTGTCGGACCCGGACGAGGTGACCAAGATCATGCAGCGCTACGTGGCCATCGCCGATGCCCTGAGCGGCGCCGGTGCGGCTCAGAACACCGCGGTGCAGCTCCTGCAACCCCGCGGCAGCTTCGCGCCGGTGACCTTCGATTTCGAGATGCTCTCGGCGGTGCCGCAGAACCCGTATCGGTGAGGTTTGGGGCATTGTGCGGGCTGGCGGGCGTCGAGCGTGCCGGGCCCTTCGCACAACGCCGAAGCCCATCCCCCTCTCAACACATCCCACCAGAGGGCGCGCGCCGGACCGGGGGCCGGCGCTGCTGACCTTTGAGCTCAGCACTTTATGGCAGCAAGGTTAGGACTAAAGGCGATCTATGCGCGCCATCCCAAGAAGCGCCGGCCCAAGGGGCCGGTCCGGCGCGCGCCCGGCACCTTCGGTGCTATTCGGGCGCAAGGAGGGCGCGGGGGGTGGTGGCGGTGCTTTGACCGGAGGATTTGGGAGGTGGCTGGACGCTGAAAAGAGGTGGGCGGCGGCGCTGGCTTCAAGCAAGGCGACACCTCACCCAAGCCCCAAACCGCCCCAGCCGAACAGCGGCACTCACCCGGGCGCTCACCCGAGCCCCACCTTCAGCCGCCTCACTCCGCCTCGTCGTCCGGCGAGGGCAGCTCGATCACATCCTCGGCGGCGAGTTGCCGGGCGCAGTCCAGCAGCGCCCGTTGCGCGTTCTTTGTGTCCTTCCGCTTCGGCTGCTCCATGGTCTGCAGCTCCTCGTCCAGCATGTCGCGCGAGCGCGTCGGCAGGCAGGACAGGAAGTGATCCCGCACGTGGTCCTTCGCGCCCTTGAGCGCGATCGGCAGCGTGTTGCCCTCGACCGTGCGCATCACCCGCACCAGGCTCGTGGCGTCGAGCCGGATCAGGTCGTCGAAGGTGAACATCCGCTGGCGGATCTCCGGGAAGGCCTCGGGCATCCGGTCCTCGAGCGTCGGCGAGAGCTTCTCGAAAAGCTGGTTGTCGAGCCGGTTGAACAGATCCGCCAGCCGCTTGTGGCGCTCGGCCACGGTGGGCTGGGCGGCGACGCTGGCGATGTCCTTCTGCAGCGTCTCCTCGATCTGCCGCATCATGTGGCTCGGCACCGCGTCCATGCGCACCATGCGCTCGATGATCGAGATCATCCGCTCCTCGCCCAGAAGCGGCAGCACGTTGGCGGCGACATTGGCCTCGAGGTTGCTGAGGATCGCCGCGGCGGTCTGGTCGTGCTCGGAGCGCAGGTAATTGGCGATCGAGGTCTCGTTCAGCGCGCTGAACCGCGCCCAGAGGTCACGCTCCTGCAGGGGACCGCGGATCTCGCGCAGGATCGAGCCGACCTGGTCCTCGGGCAGGACCTTGCGCAGCATCGTCTCGGCCATGGAGAAGGAGCCGACCACGCTGCCGCCATTGGCCACCGACTCGCCGAACTCGCGCATGACCGCTTCCACCGCCGCCGCCGGGATCACCCCGAGGCCCGCCATGGAATGCGTCAGGTTGCGGATCTCGGTGTCCGAGAGCCGCTTCATCAAGGCCGTGCCCCGATCCTCGCCCAGGCAGAGGAACAGGACCGCCGCCTTCTCGGCGCCCTTCAGCATCTGCCCCGAGGCCGAGCGCGGCGGCGCGGCGCGGGCGCTGGTGTCGTAGCTGGTGTGCTCGATGGCGGCGTTCATCGGCGCGCTCCTCTCGTCATCCGCCGACCGGCGGCAAATAGCTTTCCATCATGCTGCCCGCGACCATGTACCAGCCGTCGATCAGGACGAAGAAGATCACCTTGAAGGGCAGGGAGACCAGCACCGGCGGCAGCATCATCATGCCCGCGCTCATCAGGATCGAGGCGACGATCAGGTCGATGGCGACGAAGGGCAGGTAGATCAGGAAGCCGATGGTGAAGGCCCGGCGCAGCTCCGAGATCATGAAGGCCGGCACCAGCGAGCGCCAGCTCGCCTCCTCGGCGCTTTGCGGCGCGGGGCCGACCTCGCTGCCCTCGGAGCGGGCGGCGATGTCCTCGAAGAGCTCAAGGTCCTTGGGCCGGGTATTGGCGAACATGAAGCTCTTGAACGGCCCGGCGATGCGCGGCACCGCCTGTTCCTCGGTGATGGAATTGTTCAGGAGCGGCTCGAGCCCGTCCTCCCAGCTGTCGACCAGCACCGGCTGCATGACGAAGAAGGTCATGAAAAGCGCCATGGCCGAAAGCACCATGTTGGGCGGGGTCTGGTTCAGCCCGAGCGCCGAGCGCAGGATCGAGAAGACGATCACGAAGCGGGTGAAGCTGGTCATCACCACCAGGATGCCGGGCGCGACGCTCAGGACCGTCATCAGCGCGATGAGCTGGACGATCCGGCCCGAGAGCTGGGCCTGTTCGTCCGAGCCGGGGGCCGCGTCGCTCAGCGCATCGGAGATGGAGTCGAGCAGCCCGCCGCCTTCCTGCGCGGCGGCCGGCAGCGCCCAGAGCGCCAGCCCGGCCAGAAGCGCCGGGACCAGGAGGCGGCGGGCGCGCATCCCCTCAGCCCTCGCCGATGTGCTCGCGGACGATCTCGGTCAGCGAGACGCCGATGCGTTCCCCGGCCAGCTTGACCAGCTCGCCGCGCGCCACGGTCTTGTCGTTGACCACGATCCGCACCGGGTCGCCGATGCGCTGGTCCAGTTCGACCACCGAGCCGCGGTTGAGCTTCAACAGCGTCGAGATCGGCATCTTGCAGTCGCCCAGCACCACCCGCACGTCGAGGTCGACGTTCAGCATGGCCTCGATGCTGGCCGGGCCCTTGCCGCGCCGGGGGGCGGCCTCGCCCTCGCCGGTGGGGGCGTCCTCGAGCTCAGGCAGGCTGTCGCCGGTCAGCGCGGCAGAGGCGCCCTGGCCGGTCTTGGCGCCGGCCTCACCCTCGGCGGGCTTGGCGGTCTGGCCCGCGCGGCCGGCCGGGCCGGAGGCGGGGGCGGGTTCGGGCGTGTCGCTGTCAGACATGGCTTTCTTTCCGGCTGGTTGCGGCGGCAGAGGAGGAGGAGGCGGCGCTGCCCTCGGAGGCGGGCGGCGCGGTGCGGATCAGGTGCAGGACCCGCTCGCAGACCGCGGCGTAGCTGTATTCCATGAAACCGTCGTCCCAATCGACGCGGCCATCGCCCGCGGCAAGCTCGGCGTCGGCGGCGATGTCGAGCCGGGCGGTCAGCCCCAGCTTGTCGGCCTGGCGGCGGATCTCGGGGTCGAGCCGCTCGATTTCCTCGGCGCTGAGCCGCACCCGCAGGACCGCACTGCCGAGCGCCAGTTTCAGCGTCGCCATGATCTCTTCGCGCAGCCGCGCCTCGCCGAAGGCCGCCAGCGCATGCGGGGTGACCTTCTCGAAGACCGCCTGGATGAAGCCCAGGATCTCTTGCTCAAGCTTGGCGCGATGCTCGGCGTCACCGGCCAGCAGGCGGTCCATCCGCTCGGCGATGGTCATCAGCGCGCTCAGGCGGTTGTGGTCGGCGGTGCTCAGGACCTCGTCCTGGGCCTTCTTCCAGCCCGCTTCCTCGCCCTCGGCAAAGGCCTGGGCGCGGGCGGCGGCCAGTTCCTCCTGCACCTCGGCGGTGGTGTAGATGCGTTCGGGCGGGGGCGCGTCGCCGCGCTCCATGTCCAGTTCCCTGTCGAAATCCCGGTCGAAGACAAACCGCGTCATCTCATCCCTCCGCCAGCCAGTGTCTCAGGACGCGCAGCGACTCGTCGGGCTCCGCATCCACCAGGTCGCCGACGGATTGCACCCGCCGCTTGCGCACGCCGCCGCGGACCGAGGCCAGGGTCACCAGGTCGTCCTGCCCGTCGTCGTAAAGGATGTTGTCGATCGCGGGCTCGATGCGCGCCACTTCGCCCGGGCCGGCCTGGGCGCGCTCGGCCCCGGCGGGGGCAAGCCGCGCGCGCGGCTGCTGGCCCGCGGGCAGTTGCGGCGCCGGGCCGCTGGTGTCGAGCGCGGGCGTCTCGCCTTCCTTGGACTTCTGAGCGCTCAGCGCCTGGCGCAGGGCCGGGCGCACCGCGAAGGCCAGGACCGCGACCACGATCCCCAGCGCCATGAGGCCGCGCAGGATGGTCATGCCGTTCCGCGCCAGGAAGTCGCCGAGCGGCGAGCCGCCCGAGACCAGCGGGTCGTTCTCGAGCGCCATGAACTGCATGCTCTCGACCGAGACGGTGTCGCCGCGCGCGGCGTCGAAGCCGATCGCCGATTGCACCAGCCGCTGGATCTGTTCGAGCTCGTCCTCGGTGCGCTCGCGGTAGACCGGGGCGCCGGTGCCGTCGGCCTCGTAGAGCCCGTTGACCAGCACCGCGACCGAGACCCGCTCGATGTCGCCGGGCTCGCGCACGGTCTCGGAGGTGGTGCTGCCGATCTCGTAGTTGACCACTTCGTTGGTCTGCTCGCTGCGGTTGGTCGAGCGCGGCGCATTGGCGGGGTTGCCGCCGAGTTCCGGGGGCAGATCGTTGGCCACGCCGACCTCGCCGTCGGCGGCCTCGCTGCCTTCGCGCTGCTCCTCGCGGCTTTCGGTCGAGCGCACGACCTGCTGGTCGGGGTCGAAACTTTGCTCGCGGATCACCTGGCGTTCGGTGGTCAGCGCGACATTGGTCTGGACGCGGACGTTCTCGGCGCCGAGCCGCGCGGCGAGCATCTGGCTGACGCGGTTGGAGAAGCGGTCCTCGAGCGTCGCCTGCTGCCCGGCGAGCGAGACATCGCCCGGGGTCTCGCCGTCCTCCGACAGGATCGTCTCGCCGCTCGACGACAGCACCGTGACCTTGCCCGCCGCCATGTCCGGCACCGCCGAGGCGACCAGCGCCCGGATCGCCAGCGCCTGGCGGCGCGAGACCTCGTAGCCCGCGCGGCTCTGGATGATGACCGAGGCGCTGGCCTCGGGGCGGGTGCTCGAGAAGGCCTCGCGCTCGGGCAGGACCAGGTGCACCCGCGCCGCCTCGACGCCCTCGATGGTGCGGATCGAGCGGGTCAACTCGCCCTCGAGCGCGCGCAGCCGGTTCACCCGCTGCATGAAGCTGTTCATGCCGAGCCCGCTGGCCTCGTCGAAAAGCTCCCAGCCGGGCGAGCCCTGGGCCGGCAGCCCCTGGTCGGCCAGCGCCATGCGCGCCCGCGCGAGATCCTCTTCGGGGACCCGCACGACGCGGCCGGTGCTGTCGAGCTCGACCTTGAAGCCGGCCTGTTCCAGGGAAGAGACGATGCGGCTGGCCGCCGCGGGTTCCAGGTCGCCGTAGAGCGGACGGAAGGAAGGGGCGAAGACCGTGCCGAGCCCCAGGAAGACCACCAGCACCAGGCCCAGCCCGGTCGCCGCGAGCGCTGCAAGGCGCGTCGTTCCCAGCGACAGGAGGTTATTCTTCAACTCTTCCACACGTCCCTCGGAGGAGATTGCCCGTAGTTGCCCGGATGGTTTCTTTAATCTTCTATTAATCCTATCTGTGCATCTTTAATCTTGAAGGTCAATCCAATTTTGTTCAAGAATAGCCAAGAATAGATTGAGGCGACCCATGGCGGAGAGCGACAGCTCCTCAGATCAGCCACCCAAGCGGAAGAAGCGTCTCGCGCTCTTTGCGGTGCTGGGCGTGCTGCTCTTTGCCCTGGCCGGGGCGGGCGGCGCGGTCCTGGCATTGGGGCCCGACCGGGTCATGGCGCTTCTGACCGGCGGGGAGGCCGCCGAGGAAGAGGCGACGCCGCCCGAGCCCGGCTCGCCCGAGGACATCGCCGCGCGCAAGGCCAAGCAGGCGCTGGTCGAGATCATGCCGCTCGACGAGATGATCGTGAACATCACCGCGATCACCGCCACCGGGCGGCGCACCTCGCGCTTCCTGAAGCTCAACGTCGCGCTGGCCGTCGACCCCGAGGCCGAGGGCGCCGAGCGGGTCGCCGACCGCGAACCCTACCTGCGCGACAGCGTGCAGGACTTCCTGCGCCACCTGACCGAGGACGACCTGCAGGGCAGCGCCGGGCTGGCGCTCCTGAAGACCGAGATCCTGCGCCGCGCCCGCGAGGTCACCGACAGCGAGGCGCCCCGCGAAGTGCTGCTTTCCGACCTGGTGATCCAATGACCGACGCCACCCAGACCCGCGAATACCTCGAGGAAGAGATCATCCGCGCCTCGGTCGAGAACGTCGAGCGCCTGCCGATGCTCGAGAAGATCTTTGAGCGGCTCCTGCAGGGGCTCTCGGGGGCCTTGCGCAGCTTCTCGGGCGTGCAGGCCGAGCCGACCTTCGAGGATGTGCGCTACCTCAACATGGGGCCGGCGCTGAACGGCATCGACCCGAGCTGGCTGACCGCGATCTGCGACGCCCATCCCTGGGACAGCCGCTTTGTCCTGGCGCTGGAGCCGAAGCTCCTGTTCTCGCTTCTGGAGATCCTGCTCGGCGGGCGGACCGCGGCGCCCTCGGACTGGACGCCGCGCAGCTTCACCTCGATCGAGAAACGGCTGGCCCAGCAGATCACCGACACGGTGCTGCGCGAGTTCGAACAGGCCTTCGCCCCGGTCGAGGCGGTGAAGTTCAAGCTCAGCCATTTCGAGACCAGCCCGCAGTCGGCCATGGTCGCGGCCTCCACCAGTCCCGCCACGCGCTTTGCCTGCACCATCGACCTCGAGGGTCGCGGCGGCGGCCTGGTGCTGGTGATCCCGCATATCGCGCTGGACGAGACCCGGGCCAAGCTCTCGGAGCTCTTCATGGGGGAATCCATCGGCCACGACGTGGCCTGGGAACACGGCATGGAGACCGCGGTCTCGGGCACCAGCGTGGAACTGCACGCGATCCTGCGGCAGCTGCGCGTGCCGCTGATCGAGGCGCTCGGCTGGAAGCCGGGCACGGTGATCGACCTCGGCGTCGGGCCCGAGGACGAGGTGGCGCTGGCCACCAGCGGCCAGGTGGTCGCCCATGGCTCGATGGGGCGGCGGCGCTCGGGCGCGGCCGCGGTGCGCATCAGCCGCACGACTTTCGAAGAGGAGGGGTTCATCCCATGATCGGTCAATTCATCGATATCGCCATCGGCGTGCTCCTGGTCGTCGCCATCGGCTTCGGCGTGGTGCTCGACCGCCGCGTGCGGCGGCTGACCCGGGTGCTGGCCGAGCTCAGGCCCGCCATCGACGACTATTCCATCGCCGTCGACCGGTCCGAGGACACGGTGGTCAAGCTGCGCTCCGCCGCCGGGCCGCATCCGAGCCTTGGCCGCGAGCGTGACCGCGACCGCGCCGAGCCCCGGGTGGAGAAGCCGGCGAGTTCCTCGCCCTTCACCTTCCGCTCGCGCCGCTCGGAGCCCGAGCCCGCGCCGGCCGGGGCCAATGGCGTCGCCCAGATCGACGGCAAATCGGCGCTCGTGCGCTCCTTCTTCGAGACCGCAAGGAGCCGCGAGGCATGACCCTCAGCCGCACCCAATGGCTGCTCGCGGTGCTCGGCACCGCGGCGGTCCTGCGCCTCGGCGTCCTGGCCTTTCCCGCCGCCCCGCCGCCCGCCCCCGAAGAGCGCCCGCGCGGCTTCGTGAGCGCCGCCGAGGCCGCCGAGACCGCGCCTGACGCCGCGCCCGCGGAGATGGAGGTCGGCAGCGCCGCCGACCGCATCCTCGCCGAGGGCTGCGAGATGCCCGAGGTGCTGCTCGACACCATCAAGGAGGAGCGGGCGCTGCTGCGCGCCGAGAAGGACCGGCTCGAGGCCCGCGCCTCCGAGGTCGCGCTCGCGGTCGAGGACATGGAGCTGCGCAGCGTGCGGCTCGAGACCCTGCGCAGCGAGCTCTCGGGCCTGCTCGAACGCGCCGAGGCGCGCCACACCGAGGACGTCGACCGGCTGGTCTCGCTTTATTCCGCGATGAAACCCGACGACGCGGCGCGGATCATGGACGACATGGACCTGGAGGTGACCGTCATGGTCCTGGGCGCCATGCGCGAACGCGACGCGGCCCCGGTCATGGCCGGGCTGAGCCCGGTCCGGGCGCGGGCGATCTCGAAGATCCTGCTCGAACGCGCGCAGCTGCCGGGGGACCAGGATCTGACCGGGATCCGGCTGAAGTGATCTTTTTCTAGGTTTTGGTTTTTGTTGGGGTCCGGGCAGGGGGCTCTGCCCCCTCTGCGGGCCTTGCGGCCCGCATTCACCCCCGGAGGTATTTTCAGCCCGGTCATGCGCAAGGAAGAGGCGCTTGGTTGGGCGGTTTTGCTTGTGGGTGGGGGGGCGGTGTTGCAGGCGCGAATTGGGGGTGAGGTGGCGCGCGCTCTTTTGCGGGTCGTTTGGGCTTTTCTGGGGGGGAGCGGAGTTGGCGCGTCGCCCGGCTGGCAGACTGTTTGGCGGCGGTGCGTGGCAACTGACGCCCGTCTCGCGGTCTTCGGCCGGGGACACTTTGCCATCGAGGCGCGCCGCGCTGTGCCCGGCAGCGGGAGCCCAACGCGCCGGCGCCGCGGCCCCCAGCGCCTCTCAATCCTCGCGCGGGGTGGTGCCGGGTGGCGGGGCGCGGCGGGCGTTCTTCTTCAGCTCCATCACGTAGCGGATGATCTCGGCCACGGCGCGCCAGTGGTCGCCGGGGATCTGCGCGTCGACCTCGACCACCTCGTAGAGCGCGCGGGTCAGGGGCTTGTTCTCGAGGACCGGCACGCCGTGTTCATGCGCGAGCTTGCGGATCTGCGCGGCCATCAGGTCGGCGCCCTTGGCCACGCAGACCGGGGCCGCGTCGCGGCCCTGTTCGTAGCGCAGCGCCACGGCGAAATGCGTGGGGTTGGTCAGCACCACCGTGGCCTCCGGCACGGTGGTGGCGATCTGCTGGCGCAGCCGCTTGCGGCGCAGCTCCTCGCGGCGGCGCCGGATCATCGGGTCGCCCTCGCTTTCCTTCATCTCGTCGCGCAGTTCCTTGATGGTCATGCGCTGCTTCTCGCGCCACTGGAAGCGCTTCCAGATGATGTCGAGGATCGCCAGCGGCACCAAGAGCGCCGAGGTCCAGAGAAAGACCTTCGCGGTCTCGCGCAAGAGGAGCGGCGGCAGCGCTTCGGGGGCGAAGCCGGTGCCCTGCCAGATCCGCGTCACCGCGCCCTGGGTCACGAAGAGGCCGATCATCGCCACCGCGCCGATCTTGGCGAGGTTCTTGCCGAACTCCACCAGCGTGTCCTTGGAGAAGAGCCGCTTCAGCCCCTCGGCGGGCGAGATCTTCGAGAGTTTGGGGCGGATGCGCTCGGCCGAGACCACCACCTCGCCCTGGATCAGCACCGCGAAGACCGCCAGCGCCATCATCGTGCCGAAGACCGGCACCAGGGTCACCGCCGCCGCCCAGAAGAGCCGGCTGGTGAGCGCCCCCACGTCGCGCAGCCCTTGGGCGCTGCCGCCGACCTCCACCGTGCCCGCGAGCGAGAGGATCTTGGTCAGCGTCGCGGTGAGCTGCGGGCCGGTCAGCGGCAGGATCAGCACCGCCAGCACGAAGAGCGAGAGCGCCACCATCATGTTGCCGGGCTCCTTGGAACTCGGCACATCGCCTTTCTCGCGGGCCTTGGCGAGTTTTCGCTCTGTCGGCTCCTCGGTGCGGCTGTCGCGGTCCTCGGTGTTCTCGGCCATCCCCGCCCTTTCAGAACCTGAGCATGCCGAGCCAGTCGGCCAGCGCGCCGACCACGCCCGAGAGGAGCGAAGGCACCGCGACGGCGGTGACCAGGAGGCCCGCGCCCAGGAGCACCGGCATGCCCACGAAGAACACCGGCAGCGTCGGCATCAGCCGGTTGGCGAGCCCCAGGCCCACCTGCAGCACCACCGAGAGCACGTAGAAGGGCGCCACGACCGAGAGGCCCACGTAGAAGCTGGCCTTGGCCGCGCCGATCATCTGTTCGGCCATGTCGCCGGGCATCAGCCGGCCGAGGGGGAAGACCTCGTAGGACATCACCATGGCGCCGATGATGACGTGGTGCAGGTCGATGGCGAAGATCAGCGCCGTGCCCGCCAGCATCAGGGCCGAGGCCAGGAGCGTCGCGCCCTCGAAGGCGCCGACATTGGGCGAAAGCGCATTGGCGAGCCCCGAGATCATGCCGATCTGGTATCCCGCGAAGTCGAGCGCGCTCATCACGATGCGGCCGGTCAGCCCGAACCAGAGGCCCAGCGTCAGCTCCAGCGCCAGAACCGGCAGGAGCGCCCCGGGGGCGGCGATGTCGAGCGGGCCCACCGGCAGGGCGGGGGCCAGCGCGATCGACAGGACCAGCGCCAGCGCCAGCCGGTGGCGCACCGGGATCGCGCTTTCGCCGAAGCCCGGCATGAAGAGGAAGATGCCGCCGATCCGCGCGAAGACCGCGAAACTGCCGAGGATCTGCGAGGTCAGGAAGGTGGAAAGCTCCATGGGGCCTAGCCCCCGATCTGCCCGACCGTGCGCAGCGAGACCTTCCGGTGGATCTCGGCATGCGACAGGATCGGCGTGCCCGGGCTGACCCGGTCGAGCATCGAGCGGACGTAGCCGCGGACCTCGGCGGCGACCAGGATCGCCGGCCATTTGTTCGACTGGGCGTGGGTCTGGATCTCGCGGCGGGCGTCGAGCACGAAGTCCTGCACGCGCTTCGGCGACATGGTGAAGCTGGTCTCGTCGCCGCGGGTCGAGAGCGCCTCGATCAATTCGCGCTCCCAGCTCGGGCCAAGCGCGATGACCGGCACATAGCCCTCGGCGTCGGTCAGCCCGGCGCAGATCTGCTTGGAGAGCCGCTGGCGCACGTGTTCGACGATCTTGCGCTCGTTCTGGCTCGAGCGGCAGGCCTCGGCCATGGCCTCGGCGATCAGCGGCAGGTTGCGGATCGAGACCCGCTCGGAAAGGAGGCTCTGCAGCACCCTCTGCAGCATGATCACCGGGCTCGGCACCGAGAGGTCGGTGATCAGCTTCTGGTAGTCGCGGTCGAGCCGCTCCACCGCCTCCTTGGTGTCGGCGAAGGTCAGGAGGTCGGGCATATGCTCCTTCACGACCTCGGTCAGATGGGTGGTCAGCACGCTTTCGGGATCGACCACCGTCAGGCCCATCTCCTCGGCGCGGCGGGCGTTCTCCATGTCGACCCAGAGCGCGTCGAGCCCGAAGGCGGGGTCCTTGGCGGGGGTGCCAAGAATGTGGGTCGGCGGGCCCTCCGGGGTCAGCACCATGCGGCCCGTGGGGCGCACCTCGCCGCGCACCGCCGAGACGCCATGCACCAGGATCCGGTAGTCGTTGAGCGGCAGGCTCGCGTCGTCGCGGATCCGCACCGTGGGCAGGACGAAGCCGTAGTCGCGGGCGAAGAAGGCCCGCAGGCTCTTGATCTTGCCCGGCAGCGCCGCCTCGCCGGTGTCCGAAAGCGGCACCAGCGCCTGGCCGAGCTCGAGGCAGAGCGCGTCGAGCTTCATGGTCTCCTTGAGGCTGTCCTCCTCGGTCTCGGGCTGGGCCACCTTGGCGCGGCGGGCCTCCTCGGCGGCGCGGCGCTCGGCGGCCTGGGCGTTGCGCTGCATGACCACGCCGAGGGTCGCCATGCCGGCGGCCAGAAGCGCGAAGATCGGGATCGGGAAGCCGGGCAGGAGGCCCATCAGGAGAAGCAGCGCCGCCGCCATCATCAGCGCCTTGGGGAAGCGGCCGAGCTGCGACAGGACCACCTCGTTGGCCGCGCCCACGGTGCCGCCCTTGGTCACGATCAGGCCGGCGGCCATGGAGACGATCAGCGCCGGGATCTGCGTCACCAGCCCGTCGCCGATGGTCAGCGTGGTATAGGCATTGGCCGCGGCGCCGATCGACATGCCGTGCTGCAGGATGCCGATCAGGATGCCGCCGATCACGTTGATCAGCGTGATGATGATGCCTGCCACCGCGTCGCCGCGCACGAATTTCGAGGCACCGTCCATGGCGCCGAAGAAGCTGCTCTCGTCCTCGAGCTTGCGGCGGCGTTCCTGCGCTTCCTTCTCGTCGATGAGCCCGGCGCCGAGGTCGGCGTCGATGGCCATCTGCTTGCCCGGCATGGCGTCGAGCGAGAAGCGCGCCGAGACCTCGGCAATCCGGGTCGAGCCCTTGGTGATGACGATGAAGTTGATCACCACGAGGATGGTGAAGATCACGATGCCGATGGCGTAGGAGCCCGCGACGATGAAGCGCGAGAAGCCCTCGATCACCCCGCCGGCGGCGCCCGCGCCGGTGTGCCCCTCGGACAGGATCAGCCGGGTCGAGGCCACGTTCAGCGACAGCCGCAGCATGGTCACGACCAGGAGAAGCGTCGGGAAAGCGTTGAATTCCAGCGGTTTGCGGATCCAGAGCGCGACCATCAGGATCAGGACCGACAGCGAGAGCGAGACCGCCAGCCCGAAGTCGAGCAGCATCGGCGGCAGCGGCACGAAAAGCACCGCCAGGACCAGCGTGATGCCGATGGCGAAGGCCACGTCGCGGTTGGCGAGCCCGCGTTCGAGGGCGCTTGCGGCGCGGCTCTGGCTGGTGGTGTCGGCCATGGCTCAATCCCCCCGCGTCAGCGTCGGCAGGATCGGCGCCAGCCGGTAGACGCCGTAAGGCGTGTGGCGCGCCTCGCCGGCCTCACCGCCGGTCGACCAGAGCGTCGCGCCGCGGGTCACCTCAGGGGCGGGCCGGGCTTCGGGGGGCGGGGTGCGGCCCGGCTCATGGCCCCGGGCCAGCGCCCGGAAGGCGGCGATGCGCTCGTTGGCCACGCCGATGTTGCGCAGCGCCGCGCGGGTGTAGCTGTCGTGCTTGTCGGGCGTGCGCGAATGGTAGTTGCCGAGCGCCCGGTGCCAGTGGCCGGTCTCCTGGTAGAGCCGGACCAGGAAGCGCGCCGCGTAATCGACGTTGCGCGCCGGGTCGAAGCCCGCCTCGACCGAGGGGAAGGCCTCGGGGTGCCAGCGCAGGTTGACCTGCATGCAGCCCACGTCGATCGACCGGGCGCCGCGCGCGCGCTCGGCGGTGACGAAGCGCAGGGCCGCCTCCTTGGTCTGGAAGATCCGGCCCTGGCCTTCGGAGTTGACCGCATAGGGCCAGACCGTCAGCGCGCCGTTGCGGGTGGTGCCGGCCTCCTGCAGGCCCAGCCCCAGAAGGATGTTGTCGGGGATGCCGTAGCGGTCCTGCGCGGCGAGGATCTCGGCGACGCACAGGCTTTCCGCTGGGCCGCTCGCGCCACGGCGCGGGGCGGCGGGCGCCGGGGCGGGGCGGGTCGAGCGGTAGAAATCGCCCCAGCCCGCCGCGGGCAGCGGCGGGGCGGGGGCAAGCGCCAGGAGGCAGGCCGCAAGGAAAGGGGCGGCCGCCCTCACAGCCCGCCGCTCGCGATGGCGTCGAAGCCCCGCGTCGAAAGCCGTTCGAGCGTGGCGTAGATGAAGGGCGTGGTCGCCAGGAGTGCCACGAAGATCACCAGGATCTTCGGCACGAAGGTCAGGGTCATTTCCTGGATCTGCGTCAGCGCCTGCACGAAGGCGATCACGAGGCCGGTGACCAGCGCGATGATCAGCACCGGGGTCGAGGCGATGAGCACCGCCATGAACATCCCGGACGTGAATTCATAGACCTCGGCCTCGGTCATCCTGCCCCCCGGTCAGATCGGCATCCGCATGATGTCCTGGTAGGCTTCCACCAGCTTGTCGCGGATCGAGACGGTGAGCTTCACCGTCTGTTCGAGCTCCAGCGTGGCCTGCACGACCTCCTGGGTGGTGCGCTCGCCCAGGAGGCCCTCGGCCATGACCTGCTCGACCTCGCGCACCTGGTCGATCGCCGAGGTCGAAGCCTCGGAGAGCAGGCTGGCGAAATCCCCCGAGGGGCCGGCGACCGCCTCGCCGCCATCGGCCTCGGCGGGCATGGTCTGGGTCGACCGGTAGGCCCCGAGGGCGGCATTGGCGGAATAGATGCTGTCGGTCATGGCTCAGCTCACTTCAGCAGGTCGAGCACGCGATTGCGCATCCGCCGCCCGGCCTCGAACATGTTCATGTTGGCCTCGTAGCTGCGCGAGGCCTCGCGCAGGTCGGCCATCTCGATGAAGGTGTTGACGTTGGGCACCTTGACGAAACCGTCGCCGTCGGCGGCCGGATGCGAGGGGTCGTGCACCATGTTGAAGTCGCCCTCGGCGCGGCCGACGTTGGAGACCTCGACCATGGAGCTGCCGCTCGGCCGGTCGACCCTCTCGGAGAAGGAGACGGTCTTGCGGCGGTAGGGATCGGCGCCGGGGGTGGTGCCGCGGGTGTCGGCGTTGGCGACGTTCTCGGCGACCACCTTGATCCGGGTGCCCTGGGCGCGCATGCCGCTGGCGGCGATGGCGGTGATGGATTTGAGCGGGTCCATGTGCCGGTCCTCCCCTTACCGTCCGCCGGTCGCGGCGAGCGAGATCAGCTCGTGCGCCTTGCGGTAGAGGTCGGCCGCCAGGCGGTAGCTGTCCTCGGTGTCGGTGGCGCGGATGACCTGCTGTTCGAGCACCACGGAGTTGCCGTCGATGCTCTGTTCCCAGGCCACCTCGTCGACCTCGGAGGCGAAGCCCTCGGGGCCGGAGCCGAAGGAGCTGGACAGGTGACCCGCCTGGGTGGTGGCCACCGCGCCCGAGACCGAACCGCCGAGCGAGCCGCCCTCGAGCAGCTCCTCGAAGGGCCGCAGGTCGCGCGCCCGGTAGTCGGGCGTGTCCGCATTGGCGATGTTTTCCGAGATCACATGCTGGCGCGCCGCCAGCCAGTTCATCCGCTGGGAGGCGAGATCGAAGAACGAAAGCGAATCTGAACTCATGACTGTCCCCACATCTTGGCCAAGTTTTAACATGGACTTAACCTTGCGTCTACTGTATCTATTCTTGTGAAATGCTGCTTTCTAATCTTGCCTGTCAGGTCCGGGAGATGCCCGCCGCGCGCCGCGTGGGGCGGGTCCGAGAGGTCATCGGCCTGCGGCTGACGGTGGCCGGGCTCGACCGGGCGCTGGGGGTGGGCGCGATCTGCGCGGTGCGCGGCGCCCATGGCGAGGTGGCCGGCGAGGTCGTCGGCGCCGACCAGCGCGGCGCGCATCTTCTGCCCTACGGCAGCTGGGAGGGCGTGGGCCCCGGCGACGAGGTCGAACTGCTGCCCGCCAGCGCCTCCTTCCGGCCCGGGCCGGGCTGGATCGGCCGGGTGGTCGATGCGCTTGGCCGGCCGCTCGACGGACGCGGGCCGCTGCCCACCGACGCCCCCCAGCGCGCGCGCAACGCCTCTGCGCCCGAGGCTTTCGCCCGGGGCGAGGTCGGCGCGCGCATCGAGACCGGGGTCAAGGCGCTGGACGTCTTCGCGCCGCTCTCGGCGGGCCAGCGCATGGGCATCTTCGCGGGCTCCGGCGTCGGCAAATCGACGCTTCTGGCCATGCTCGCCAAACAGGCCGAGGCCGATGTGATCGTCGTGGCCCTGGTCGGCGAACGCGGCCGCGAGGTGCGCGACTTCATCGAGACGGCGCTTGGCCCCGAGGGCATGGCGCGCTCGGTCCTGGTGGTGGCCACCGGCGACCAGGCGCCGCTGATGCGCCGGCAGGCGGCGTTGACCGCGACCAGCGTCGCCGAGGCTTTCCGCGACGCGGGCCGGAACGTGCTTCTGATGGTCGACAGCGTGACCCGCTTCGCCCATGCGCATCGCGAGATCGGCCTCAGCCTTGGCGAGCCCCCGGCGGCGCGGGGCTATCCGCCGACGGTCTTCTCCGAGCTGCCCCGCCTGATGGAACGCGCGGGCCCTGGCGGGCCGGGGCAGGGCGCGATCACCGCGCTCTACACCGTGCTGGTCGATGGCGACGATCTGAACGACCCGATCGTCGACGCGGTGCGCGGCACGCTCGACGGGCATATCGTGCTGTCGCGGCGGATCTCCGAACAGGGCCGGTTCCCGGCGGTGGACGTGGAGAAGAGCCTCTCGCGGATGCTGCCCGGCTGTCACAGCCCGCAGGAGAACATCGTGCTGAACGCCGCGAAACGCGCGATCTCGCGCTATTCCGACATGGAGGACCTGATCCGCCTCGGCGCCTATAGCACCGGCACCGACGCCGAGCTCGACCGCGCGATCAAGGTGGCGCGGGCGGCGGAGGGGTTCCTGAACCAGGACAAAGGCGGGAAGGTGCCCGCCGCGGAGGCCTTCGCGGGGTTGGCGAAGATCCTCGACGAGGCGGGATGGCCGCTGGAGGCGCCCGCGGGGTAGGGGGGCTGGGTTGGCAGGCCAGACGCTCCGCGCCGACTGACAGGACTAATCCTGGCCCCCACTTGCGCCCGAACAGCACCGAAGGTGCCGGGCGCGCGCCGGACCGGCCCGACGGGCCGGCGCTCCTGTGAGTGGCTCGCCTAGCTGTCCTCCAGTCCTGACCTTGCCGGGATAAAGCGCTTAGCCCGGAGGTCGGCAGCGCCGGCCCCCGGTCCGGCGCGCGCCCTTTGGTGGGCGGGGTTTGAGGGTCACTCAGCACGGCAGGAGAGGTGCTTTCACGGCAGGTGAGCCGAAGACCCTCACCACCTCCACGGCTGCCTAACTTCCTGACCTGACATCCCACGCACCTCCTTGCGCCCGAACAGCATCGAAGATGCCGGGCGCGCGCCGGACCGGCCCCTTGGGCCGGCGCTCCTTGGGGCGGCGCTCCTTGGGGCGGCGTACTTAGCTTGCCACTAGTCCTGACCTTGCCGGGATAAAGCGCATAGCTCGGAAGTCGGTAGCGCCGACCCCCGGTCCGGCGCGCGCCCTCTGTTGTGCGGGTTGGGAGGGGCGCTCGGCACGGCAGGAGAGGTGCTGCCACGACAGCTGCGCCTAAGACCCTCACCACACCTGCGGCTACCTACTTCCTGACCTGGCATCCCACGCACCTCCTTGCGCCCTCTGTTGCGAGGGTTGGGAGGGGGGGCCGGGGCGCTTCACCGGGGTCGGCGCCAAAGGCGCCGACTTTGGCTTATCTAGCCCGGGCCTGAACTGCCCCGGCGCTGCGGGCCCAGCCCCGCCCCCCTCAGGCGGCGGCCTTCTTCTCCCGCGCCATGATGTCCTCGAGCGCGTCGTGCTCGGCGACCATATGGCCCGGCGCGACCTCGGTCAGCCGGGGCACGTAGTCCTCCTCGCCCGCGGCGAGCTTCGAGGGCAGGAAGCGCAGCGCCGCGCGGGGATCGAGCGGCGAGGGCAGCTCGCCCGGCAGCCGGATCCGGGCGCGTACGCGCTCGGCCACCGGGTCGGGGATCGGCACCGCCGAGATCAGCGACCGGGTATAGGGATGCACCGGCGCGGTGCAGATCGTGTCCGCGTCGCCCATCTCGACCACCCGGCCGAGGTAGAGCACCATGATCCGGTTGGAGATCTCGCGCACCACCGACAGGTCGTGGCTGATGAAGAGCATCGACATGCCGAACTCGGCCTGCAGCTCCTTCAGAAGCGTCACGATCTGCGCCTGGATCGAGACGTCCAGCGCCGAGACCGCCTCGTCGCAGATAATCAGCTTGGGCCGGTTGATCATCGCCCGGGCGATGCCGACGCGCTGGTTCTGACCGCCCGAGAGCTCGTGCGGGTAGCGGTTGTATTTCTCGCGCTCGAGACCGACGCGCTCCATCATCGCGACCACCTCGGCCTGGCGCTCGCTTTTCGACAGCTCCGGCCGGAAGGTCTTCAGCGGCTCGGCGATGGAATCGGCGATGGTCATCCGCGGATCGAGGCTCGCCAGCGGGTCCTGGAAGACGATCTGCAGATCCTTGCGCTCGTTCTTCAGCGCCTTCTTGTCGAGCTGGTTCAAGGGCTTGCCGAACCAGCTCACGGTGCCGTCGGTGGGCTCGACCAGGCGCAGCACGGCGCGGGCGAGGGTGGACTTGCCGCAGCCCGACTCGCCCACGATGCCCAGGGTCTCGCCGGCGCGGAGGCCGAAGCTCACCCCGTTCACCGCCTTCAGCGGCACCGTGCGGCCGAAAAGCCCGCCCTCGACGCGGATCGGGAAATGCACCTTCATGTCGTCGACGGTCAGGATCTCCTCGCCGGTCTCGGTGCGGTTGGCCTCGCCCTTGTCGATGCGCGGCATCGCCTCGAGCAGGCGCTGGGTATAGGCATGCGACGGCGCGTCGAAGATCGCCTTGGCCTCGCCTTCCTCGACAAACTCGCCGAGCCGCATGACCTTGATCCGGTCGCACATGCGCGCGACCACGCCCATATCATGGGTGATGAGCGCGATGGCGGTGCCAAGCTCGTCCTTCAGCCGGTCCATCAGGTCGAGCACCTCGGCCTGCACCGTCACGTCGAGCGCGGTCGTCGGCTCGTCGGCGATCAGCAGCTTCGGCTCGCAGAGCATCGCCTGGGCGATCATCACCCGCTGGCGCATGCCGCCCGAGAGCTCGTGCGGATATTGCTTCAGCCGCCGCCGCGCCTCGGGGATGCGCACCCGGTCGAGCCAGTCGAGGCACTGGGCGCGCGCCTCGCGGCCCGAGAGCCCCTTGTGGACCTTCAGGACCTCGGCCATCTGCTCGCCGATCTTCAGATGCGGCGTCAGCGCGGTCAGCGGGTCCTGGAAGATCATGCCCACATCGGCGCCGCGGATGCGGTTCAACTTGGAGACCGGCAGGTTCAGGATCTGCTCGCCCTGCAGCTCGACCCCGCCGGTGGCGCGGCCGTTCGGCGGCATCAGGCCCATGGCGGCCATGAAGCTCTGGCTCTTGCCCGAGCCGGATTCGCCCACGATGCCCAGGCATTCGCCGGCGCGGATGTCGAAGGAGACGCCCTTGACCGCCTGGACGGTGCCATCGGGCGTGTCGAAATCGACTTTGAGGTCGTTCACGGAGAGGATGGTCATCTCAGCGGTCCTTCGGGTCGAGCGCGTCACGCAGGCCATCGCCGATGAAGAACATCGTGATGATGATGGTGACGTAGAAGAAAAGCGGGAAGGCGAGCTGCCAGATCGTGCCATAGGCCATGGTCCCGGCGCCCTCGGCGATCAGCCGCCCGAGCGAGGTCATGGGCTCGGAGATGCCGAGGCCCAGGAAGGAGATGAAGCTCTCCGCCAGGATCATCTCGGGCACCAGGAGCGAGGCATAGACGATCACCACGCCGATCAGGTTCGGCAGGATGTGGCGGAAGATGATCTGCCCTTCGCTGACGCCGCCGGCGCGGGCGGCCTCGATGAACTCGCGGGTCTTCAGGGTCAGCGTCTGGCCGCGCACGATGCGTGCCATGGTCAGCCAGGAGACCGCGCCGAGCGCGATGAAGAGCGTCACGAAATTCCGCCCCGCGACCACCAGGATCAGGATCAGGATCAGCGTCAGCGGGATCGCCAGCAGGATGTCGACCACCCGCATCATCGCGGTGTCGAGCCGGCCGCCGTAGAAGCCCGCGATGACCCCCCAGGCGGTGCCCACGAGCAGCGCCATGGCGGCCCCGATCAGCCCCACGAGAAGCGAGGTGCGCGTCGCCTGGATGGTGCGCGAGTAGAGGTCGCGGCCTAGCTCGTCGAGGCCGAAGAAATGCCCGGATGCGATCGAGGGCGCGCCGTTGCGCAGGATGTCCCCCATGTTGGCCCAGTCAATCTCCTCGTTGTCCCAGACCGCGATCAGCGGCCCGAAGACCACGAAGAGCACGATCAGGCCCAGCACGAAGACCGAGGCCATGGCCGCCTTGTTGCGGACGAAGCGGCCCATGGCGTCGCGGAACAGCGAGCGCCCGCGCACGGCCGTGAAATCGGTGATGTCGGCGGCGAGCTCGGCCGTCTTTTCGGAGCGTGCGAACATCGTCTGGCCCCCTCAGTAACGGATTTTCGGGTCGAACCACGCATAGGCGAGGTCGGTGAGAAGGTTCACGATCACGGTCAGCGCGCCGTAGAGGATGGTGATCCCCAGAAGCACCGCGTAGTCGCGGGTCAGCGCCGAGCTGACGTAGGACTGCCCCAGGCCGCCGGTCGAGAAGTAGAGGTCGACGAAGACCGAGCCGGTCAGCACGTAGACGAAGACCGGGCCAAGGTAGGAGATCACCGGCAGGAGCGTCGGCTTCATCGCGTGGCGCCAGATGATCGCCCGGTCGGGCAGCCCCTTGGCGCGGGCGGTGCGGATGAAGTTGGAGTTCATCACCTCGAGCATGGAGGAGCGCGTGATCCGCGCGATCGACCCCATGTAGGAGGTGGAGAGGGCGATCACCGGCATGATCAGGTATTCCCACTGACCGCCGTTCCAGCCGCCGCCGGGCAGGAGCCCCAGCCAGAGCGTGAAGGTCAGGATCAGGATCGGGCCCATGATGAAGTTCGGCAGCGCCTGCGCGGCGATGCCCAGCGACACGGCCACGTAGTCGATCCAGGTGTTGTGCCGGATGGCGGCAGTGATGCCGAGGCTCACGCCCACCAGGGTCGCCGCCAGGAAGGACAGCGCGCCATAGGTCAGCGAGATCGGGAAACCGTTGGCGATGATCTCGTTCACCGAGCGGTCCTTCTGCACGAAGGAGGGCCCGAAGTCGAAATGCACCACGATGTTGTAGAAATAGTCCCAGAGCTGCTTCCAGAGCGGCTGATCGAGCCCGTATTGCGCCTCGATATTGGCCAGGACCTCGGGCGGCAGCGGCCGCTCGGAGGTGAAGGGGCCGCCGGGGGCGACATGCATCATCAGGAAGGAGGCGACGACCAGCAACATGATTGTCGGGATCGCGACCAGGAGGCGGCGAAGGACGTAGAGAGCCATGATGGGTGACCTGAAATTAAAGCCGCTCCCGCCCGGGTCGGGGCAGGAGCGGCGCTGGGTTGCGTCTGGTTATTCCGCGGTCTTGTAGAGGTCGCGCGAATACCAGTTCTGTTCCACGTTATCGACGGGCCAGCCGCCGACATCGCTGTCGAGCATGTAGACGCCCGCGTAGTGGTAGATCGGGATCACCGGCATGTCGCGGGCGATGATCTGCTCCGCCTCGGTGTAAAGCGGGGTGGTGTCCTCGGCGGTCTTCGCCTCCTTGAGAAGCGCGTCATACTCCTCGTTGGCGTATTTGCCGTCGTTGTAGCCCGAGCTGGTCTGCAGCAGGTCGAGGAAGGTCGAGGCCTCGTTGTAGTCCCCGCACCATGCGCCGCGCGCCAGTTCGAAGTCCTGGTTGCCGCGGGTGTCGAGGAAGACCTTCCACTCCATGTTCGACAGGTTGGTCTGCACACCGAGCTTCTGCTTCCACATCTGGCTCAGCACCACGGCGATCTTCTCGTGCGCCTGGTCGGTGTTGTAGATCATGTCGAAGCTCAGCGGGTTGTCGGGACCGTAGCCCGCTTCCGCCATCAGCTCCTTGGCCATGGCGTCGCGGTCTTCCTGCGACATCTCGGCCATCTCGGTCTGGGGCGGGGTGAAGCCCGCGACCGCCTCGGGGGTGAAGGTATAGGCCGGGGGTTCGCCGCCCGCCTTAATGTTCTCCACGATCACGTCGCGGTCGACGGCCAGGGCCAGCGCTTTGCGGACGTTGGGGTCCTTGAAGGCCTCGGGGCCGCTGTCGCTGAGGTTGAAGGTGTAATAGTAGTTGCAGAGCCGCGGGAAGCTGATCGCCTCCTCGGGGTTCTCTTCCTTCAGCCGCGGGAACTGGCCGGCGGGCACTTCGGTCCGGTCGAGCTCACCGGCCATGTAGCGGGTCAGCGCGACGTTCTCGTCGTTGATCACCAGCGCGACGGTCTTGTCGAGGATGGTGTTCTCGTTGTCCCAGTACTCGGTGTTGCGCTCGCGGACGATGCGCTCGCCGGGGCTGTATTCGGTCAGCACATAGGCGCCGTTCGAGACGATGTTGCCGGGCTGGGTCCAGCTGCTGCCATGCTCTTCGATCACCGCCTGCGGGCTCGGGAAGGTGGTCGAATGCGTGGTCATCTGCGGGAAGTAGGGCAGCGGGGTCGAGAGCGTGACCTCGAAGGTCTTCTCGTCCACCGCGCGCACGCCAAGGGTGTCCGGCGCGGCATCGCCGGCGATGATCTCGGAGGCGCCCTCGATGGACATCAGCTCCATGAACCACTGGTAGGGCGAGGCGGTCTCGGGATCGACCGCGCGGCGCCAGGCGTAGACGAAGTCACCGGCGGTGACCGACTCGCCGTTCGACCAGGTCGCCTCGTCGCGCAGCGTGAAGGTATAGGTGCGCTTGTCCTCGCTCAGCTCGTAGCCGGTGGCGACGCCCGGGATCAGGTTGCCCTCGGCATCCTGGTTCATCAGGCCCTCGAAGAGGTCGCGCACCACGTCGGAGCCGTTCACGTCCTCGACGATCTGCGGATCGAGCGAGCTGACGTCGTCGAGCAGGCGGTAGGTGAAGGTCTGGTCCTCGGCGAGCTCCTCGCCGGTTTCGGGATGCGTCGCCGCGGTCGCTGCCGAAAGGCTTGCCGCGGTAAGGACGGTGCTCGACAGGAGCGCCGTCAGGGTCAGTCGCGTAAAGCGGGTCAAGGTTGTCTCCCTGTAGTTGGTACCCGCGGGAAACCCGCGGGGTCGTGCTGACCGATGCGCCGCGCCGGGCGCAGCCGCACCGGGAATTTCCGGAGCATAACTTCACGAGCCGTGCCCGCAATGCGTGCGAAGCCTCTGACCCCACGTCGAAACCGCAGATCCCGGCAAGTATTTGCCGTTGTTTGATCAAAACTTCGGGACGGACGCGGGATTTCCGCCGATCACCCCCTTGCGCCGGGGATCCGGCGCGGGGCAGGCGGGGGTCTTCGGGCGCGATCGGGGGGTGCGGCGCGAATCTCTTGGCGACTCAGGTGCGGGCCGAACTTGCGGGGTTTGGGCTCAAAGGCGCGCCAATATGCGCAAATCCCGCAGGCTGTTGCCAGAATGACGCGGCGGCTCGACGCTCCGGGCCAGGGGCCGCATTGGCGCCCTGCCACGAAAAACGCGCCGGGGCGAGGGCCCGCGGCGCGCTTAGTGATCTACTTCAGCGGGTGGGGTCTCAGCCCGCGGTATCGACCACCTTGGCCCCCGCCAGCGCGCGCCAATGGGGCAGGCGGATCACCGCGGTGGTCTGCGCGGGCTCGGCCTCGACCAGGAACTCGCCGCCGTGCAGCTCGATCAGCTTGCGGGTCAGCGGCAGCCCCAGCCCGAGCCCGCCGCGGGTGCCCCGCGCCGACATCTCGTCGCCCACCACGAAGGGTTTGTAGAGCTCGGCCAGGTCGAGCTTCTCGTCGAGCGCGCCGTCGTCGCTGACCCGGATCTCGATGTTGCCCTGAGCGTCGTGGCGGGTGGAGAGCCGCATGTTCTGCCCGCCGTGGAAAAGCGCGTTCAGCGCCAGGGCGGTCAGCGCCAGCTTCAGATGTTCGGCATCGGCCAGGACCGGGCACGTCACCTCGAGCGCGCCCAGCTCGGCGCCTTTGCCTGCGTCCTGGGCGCCGGGCAGGTGGATCTCCACCGCCTCGCGCAGAACCTCGGAGAGGTCGGTCTCGGTCTCGTTGAGGTGGATCTCGCCGGTCGCGGCATTGCTGTAGCGCATGATCGACTCGACGAGCTGCGACAGATGCGCGGCCGAGCGATGCGCCGACCGCGCGAGCTTCTGGCTGGCGGGGTCCTCGGCGCGCATCTCGATCAGCCGCAGCCCGCCCAGAAGCACCGTGAGCGGCGTCTTCAGCTCGTGGCTGACCAGCGTGACGAAGGCCGATTGCCCGCGGTCGGTGTCGCTCACCGCCTGCACCGCCGGGGTCTTCTCGAGCGCCGCCTCGGCGGCCTTTCCCAGCGCCTTCAGAAGCTCGATCTGGTTGTCGCTGGGCATCTCGTGCGGCTTCAGGTCCAGCGCGCAGAGGCTGCCGATGCGGTATCCCGAGGACAGCACCAGCGGCACGCCCGCGTAGAACCGCGCGCCCGGGCCGCCCTCGGCCACCATCGGGTGGCGTTCGAACTTCGGATCGGCGCTGAGGTCGGGGATCACCATGACCTCGTCGGACATGATCGCATGGGTGCAGAAGGACTGGTCCTTGGGCATGGTCGGCAGCTCCATGCCAACCACGGATTTGTACCACTGGGTCTCGTCCTCGATCACGCTGATATGGGCGATCGGACAGTCGAAAAGCTTGCGTGTGGCGTCGCAGAGGTGGTCGAAGAGGGCCTCGTTTTCGGGCGAGAGCCCGGGAATCTTGTGCATCGCGCAGAGGCGCGCCTCTTCGTTGAAGGGGATCGGATAGGTTCGCATGGTCTCACCGCTCGATGTTACTCGTTCTCAGCCGAGGATCGCGCGGGCCTCATCCGCGCTTGGGCCGCTGGCCGACCGAGGCGGGCGGGGGCGTCTTCCGGCCCTCTCGCGCCGCCGGCAAAGCCGGGGCTATTCAGCATGGCGAATATGAAAGGTCGGCGGTCGCCGCCAAGTCAAGCCGCGCCGCAGCAAGGCCGCGCGACGGGCCGGGATTGCGGCGCGGGGGCCGCAATCCATGCGGGAATTGCAATCTGAGGCTGTATTTGGCGCGTCCGGCGCACCTTGTTTGGGCCGGGCCGTGTGACGGCCCCGGCGCGCGCCCCGGTTTTGACCACTTGCGCCCCGCCGCGCCCCTGCGCTACGAGACGGCCACGATCCGGGCGCGCTTCGCGTCCCCCCGGATCACGCCGGTATAGCTCAGCTGGTAGAGCAACTGATTTGTAATCAGTGGGTCGGGGGTTCGAGTCCCTCTGCCGGCACCACGTCTCCCCTCAGCGCAACGCCCGCCAAGGCGGTTTGACCATGCCAACCGCGCGGAGCGCTTTCTTCCCGGGCCACACAGGCGGGCCCGAGAGGCCCCCCTCACTCCGCCACCAGCCCCAGGTCCACCAGCGCCGCGGCGATGGTCTCGTTGGAGAAGGGCTTCTGCACCACCTCGCAGGGCGGGTAGCTGTCCTCGAGCGCGGCGCTGTCGCCGTAGCCGGTGGTCAGCACGAAGGGCACGCCCATCTCGGCCAGCTTCTCGGCCACCGGCAGGGACTGCTCGGCACCGAGGTTCACGTCCAGAAGCGCGACCTGCAGCTCGGTCCCGGCGATGATGGCCAGCGCATCCTTCACGGTGCCGGCGGTCTCCACCTGGGTGGCGCCGAACTCGGCCAGGATGTCGCCCGCGTCCATGGCGACGATCATCGAATCCTCGACCACCAGCGCCGCGCCGGAAAGGGCCGCGGCGCGCGGCGGGGCGCTGTCGCGACGGCTGTCGAGCGGCACCACCCGCTCGGGCTCGGCGAGATAGGAGGCGGGGATGCGGAAGCGCGCCTCCACCCCGGTCTCGGGATAGGCGATCTCGGCCTCGCCGCCGAGCTCATAGGGCAGGCTGCGCTCGATGATCGCCGAGCCGAAGCCGCGCCGTTCGGGCCGGGTGACCTTCGGCCCGTCGACCTCGCGCCAGCGGATCTCGAGCGCGCCATCCTCGGGGCGCGACAGCTCCAGCGCGATATGGCCCGCGGTGTCCGACAGCGCGCCGTATTTGACCGAGTTGGTGACCATCTCGTGCACCACCAGCGCGAGGCCGGTGTAGGCCTCGGAGGCCAGGAGCACGTCCGGCCCGCTGATGCGCACCTGCACCGAGCTGTCGCCCAGGTAGGCCGCGAACTCGTGGTGCAGCAGCTCCGAGAGCGCCGCCGGGGCCCAGTCCTCGCGGGTGAGCTGGTCGTGGGCGCGGGCCAGCGCGTGGATGCGGGCGTCGAGGTTCTTGGAGAAATCCGCGACGCTGAGGTTGTCCTTGCCCGACTGGGTGATCAGCCCGCGCATCAGGTTGAGGATGTTGCGCACCCGGTGGTTCAGCTCGGAGATCAGCAGCTCCTGGCGCTCCTGCGCGCGGGCGCGGTCGGCGGCCTGCTGGTCGCTGATCTTCAGGAAGATCTCCAGGAGCAGCGTGCGCAGGTCCTCGGCGTTCTGGTGGTCCTCGGGGCTCCAGGGCGCGGATTGGCCTTCGACCGTCTCCTTCCAGACCTCGAAGCTGCGGCGCGGGTTGATCTGCAGGCCGGTGGGGCCGGGCTCGGCGGGTTTTTCCGGGTTGCCGGCCCAATGCACGGTGCTTTTCAGCTCGCGCCGGCAGAGCATCAGGTAGTCGCGCGGGCTGCGCGAGATCGGGATCGCGAGGACGCCGGCGCAGTCCCTCGCGTAATCCGCGGCGGCGGGCAGGTCGTCGCCCAGCCGGTCGCTGGCGTAGACCCGCGAGGCGGCGGCGGTGTTGAGGTAGCGGGTGATCTCGCCCACCGCCTCTTCGGGCGGGGTGCTGCCCCAGAGCGTCGCCTTGCCCTCGGTCACCAGCACCGCGCCGTCATGCGGGATCGCGGCGGCCAGCTCGTCCGAGAGCGCGCGCAGGCTCTCGGCCAGGCCATGGCCCTCGGTCATCCGCAGAAGCAGCTTCGACTGCAGCGCCTGCACCTCGTCGCGGGCGCGGCGGCGCTCGGCCTCCTCGAGGCGCACCAGCTCGTAGGCGAAGAGATGGGCGAAAAGCTCGATCGCGGTGCGGGTCTCGAAGGGCACGAAACGCGGGCTGCGGTTGTGGCAGGCAAAGAGCCCCCACAATTCGCCGTCCTTCAGGATCGAGACCGACATGGAGGCCTTCACGCCCATGTTCTTCAGATACTGGATATGGACCGGCGAGACCGCGCGCGTCACCGCCAGCGACAGGTCGAGCGGCGCGCCCTCGGGGGCGCGGGGCGGCACGATCGCGGCGCCGGGGTCCGAGACATCGGCGATGAGCCGCAGAAGCGACTTGGTGTAAAGCGCCCGCGCCTGGCTCGGGATGTCCGAAGCCGGGAAGCGCAGGCCCAGGTAGCTCGGCCCGTTGCCGCGCTGGCTTTCGGCGACGACCCGGCCCGAGCGGTCGGGCTCGAAGCGGTAGACCATGACCGAATCGAAGCCACAGAGCGCCTGGATCGCCCGCGCGCCCTCGGCGCACATGGTCTCGAAGTCCTGCGCCTGGCGCACCCGGTCGAGCAGCGGATAGGTTTCAGACAGAGCGTCGCTTTCCGACCGCGCGCCCGCGGGTTCGAACTCCAGCACCAGGTGCCGCCCGCTCTGGTGCACCGAGAGGTCGAAGCGCGCCGCCCCGAGCGCCATGCCGAAGAGCCGCAGCGTGCCCTGGCCGCCGCCCTGCTGGCGCAGCTTGTCGCGGATCTGGCGCTGCGCGGCCTCCGAGATGACCTCGGCGAAAGGCCGGCCCAGGGCCGCCTCGGCCTCGGGGCCGAGGACCCGGGCCAGGTTCTCCGAGGCGTGCTGCACGATCCAGTCCGAGGAGACGGCGATCAGCGCGCCGTAGGACTGCACGCGGCCGAGAAGATGGATCTCCTCGCGGTCGCAGGTGCTGAGGTCGATCTCGGGCGCCGTGGCGCGGGCGCTGTTGGCGGGGTCTGGGCTCATCCGGCCTCCTGCAGCGGGGTCAGGCCGGCGCGTTGCGCGGCGGCGGAAAAGAGGGCGAAGCCGCGGCGCGCGTCCTCGGCCAGGGTCGCGAAGGCGGGCGAGGCGGGGTCCCAATGCGCAAGCCGGTCGCGGAAGGCGCGCCAGCCCTCGGCGGGGGGCGCGGCGCGGAAGGCCTGCGGACAGGGCAGGCCGTGCGCCGCGAGATGGCGCTTGATGACCTCGGTCCCGAGGCGCGAGCCCAGCGTCAGATAGGCGGTGGCCATGGGCGAGATTGGCGCGGGGACGGGCAGGGCCAGCGGCGGGTGGTCGGCCAGATCGGCGCGGAGCCCCGCGAGCATGGGCGCCAGCACCTCCGCCTCTTCGGGCAAGGGCGGGCCCGCCCGCGCGGCGTCGAGCGCGAGAAAGGCGGCCTCCTGGGCGCGGAGAAAGGCGGTCAGATGCCGGGCAGGGCGCGCCATGAAGGGGGCGAAGCCCGCTTCGACGGCGTCATGCGCCGTGCCGGTGGCGCTGCGCAAGGCGCGGCTGGGGTTGATCCTGCGGCACCCCTGGGGCGGGGCCACATTGTCCTGCGGCATACGGGCCTCGATGTTCCGGACAGGGTCATCTGTCCGATATCATTGCGCCGAAGCCCGAGAGATTTCCAGAGCTTCGGCGATTTCGAGCCGCCCGCCGCGGCTGGACCTCTCTAGCCGATTTCCTTGAGCCTTGCGAGGGCCGCGTCGATCGCCGCGAGATCCTCGTCCCGGGCCACCAGGTTGGCCTGGGTTTCCTCGACTACCTCCTCGGGGGCGCTTTCGACGAACTTGGGGTTTTTCAGCCGTCCCCGCAGGCCGTTGGCCTCTTTCTCGAGCTTGCCGCGCGCCTTCTCGAGCCGGGCGATCTCTTCGCCGACGTCGATCAGACCCTCGAGCGGCAGCCCGAAGGAGGTGGCGCCCACCGGGATCGTCACCGTGCCGCGCGGGAAGCTCTCGACCTCGTCGAGGCGTTCGATTCGCGCCAGCCGCTTGATCAGGTCGGCGTTGCGGTCCCAGGCGCCGCGCTCCTTCTCGCCGAGATCGGCGACCAGCATCGGCGCATAGAGCCCCACCGGCACCCGCATCTGCGTCCGGGCCGAGCGCGTGCCCTCGATCAGCGCGATGACCCAGCGCATCTCGGTCTCGGCCTCGGCGTCGATCAGATCGGCGGCGCGGTAGTCGGGCCAGTCTGCATGGACCAGCATGCCGTCGCGCTTGGCCGACAGCCCCCAGAGCTCTTCGGTGACGAAGGGCATGAAGGGATGCAGCAGCACCATGCACTGATCGAGCACCCAGCCCATGGTCGCGCGGGTCTCGGCCACGACCTCGGCGTCCTTGTCGAAGAGCGGCTTGGAGAACTCGACGTACCAGTCGCAGACCACGCCCCAGACGAAGCTGTAGAGCGTGTTGGCCGCGTCGTTGAAGCGGTAGCCCTCGAGCGCCTCGTCCACGGTCTCGCGGACGCGGGCGGTCTCGCCGATGATCCAGCGGTTCACCGTCTCGCGCGCCTGGGGCGGCGTGGCGCTGGCCTCGCGGCCCTCGAAGACGCCGTTCATCTCGGCGAAGCGGCAGGCGTTCCAGAGCTTGGTGCCGAAGTTGCGGTAGCCCGCGATCCGGTCCTTGGAAAGCTTCAGGTCGCGGCCCATGGCGGCCATGGCGGCCAGGGTGAAGCGCACCGCGTCGGCGCCGTATTCCTCGATCAGGTCGAGCGGGTCGAGCACGTTGCCCAGCGACTTCGACATCTTCTTGCCCTTCTCGTCGCGGACGAGGGCATGGACATAGACGGTGTCGAAGGGCCGTTCGCCGACCACGGCGTATTGCATCATCATCATCCGGGCGACCCAGAAGAAGATGATGTCGAAGCCGGTGATCAGCACCGAGGTCGGGAAGTAACGCTTCAGTTCCTCGGTGTCCTCGGGCCAGCCCAGCGTGCCGATCGGCCAGAGCCCCGAGGAGAACCAGGTGTCCAGCACGTCGGGGTCGCGGAAGACCGGGATCGCCTGCGGGCGCCGGCGCTGGTCGACGCCGGTGGTGTCGGTCATGTTCTGGAAGTAGCCGGCCAGCATCTCGGTGGCGGCGGCCTCGTCCTCGACCATGATGAACTCGGCGTCATCGCCGAAGGTGGCGTGCATCTGCTGCAGCGCCTCTTCCTCGGTCGCCGCGCAGAAAGAGCGCCATTCGTCGCCGAAGCCGGGCGTGTGCCAGACCGGGATCTGGTGGCCCCACCAGAGCTGGCGCGAGATGCACCAGGGCTCGATGTTCTCGAGCCAGTGGAAATAGACCTTCTTGTCGCGCTCGGGCAGGATCTCGACGGTGCCGTCGCGCACCGCCTCGAGGGCGGGGCCGACCACCGCCTCGGCGTCGACGAACCACTGGTCGGTCAGCATCGGCTCGATCACCACCTTCGAGCGGTCGCCGAAGGGCTGCATGATCAGCTTTTCCTCGATCAGCGGGACCAGCGCCTCTTCGGGGGGCGTGCCGCCTTCCTCGGGCTGGGCCTTGCGGGCGGCCTTCTTGCCGAGCCGGGGATCATGGGCGGGGACCATGACGGCCAGCCCCTCCTCGGTGATCTGTTCGACCACGCGGCGGCGCGCCTCGAAGCGGTCGAGCCCGCGCAGGTCGTCGGGCACGAGGTTGATCGCGTCGACCTCGCTCTCGCTCAGGGTCGTCTCGCCGCGCGCCACGGCCATGGCGGTCTCGGCGGCCTCGGCGTAGGCCGCGCCGTCGGCGCGCATCTGCGCGCCCATGTCCATCAGCCGGTAGCAGGGGATGCCGCCGCGCTTGGCCACCGCGTAGTCGTTGAAGTCATGCGCGCCGGTGATCTTCACCGCGCCCGAGCCGAAGTCCGGGTCGGGGTATTCGTCGGTGATGATCGGGATCAGGCGGCGGTGTTCCTTGGGGCCGACCGGGATCTCGCAGAAGGCGCCGACGATGGGCGCGTAGCGGCTGTCCGAGGGATGCACCGCCACCGCGCCGTCGCCCAGCATGGTCTCGGGGCGGGTGGTGGCGATGGAGATGTAGTCGCGCTCTTCCTCGAAGAGCACGGTGCCGTCCTCGTCCTTCTCGACGTAGGTATAGGTCCGGCCGTCGGCGAGCGGATACTTGAAGTGCCACATCTGGCCCTGGGTCTCGACGTTCTCGACCTCGAGGTCCGAGATCGCTGTCTCGAAATGCGGGTCCCAGTTCACCAGCCGCTTGCCGCGGTAGATCAGGCCCTTCTCGTACATGTCGACGAAGACCCGGATCACCGCGTCGTGGAAGTTGCCGTCCTCGCCCTCGGGGGCGTTCGGCGCGCCGGACATGGTGAAGGCCTCGCGCGACCAGTCGCAGGAGGCGCCGAGCCGCTTGAGCTGGCCGATGATCGTGCCGCGCGACTTGATCTTCTGTTCCCAGACCCGCTCGAGGAAGGCGTCGCGGCCCATCTCGCGGCGCGAGGGCTCGCCGTTGGCGGCCATCTCGCGCTCGGTGACCATCTGCGTGGCGATGCCCGCGTGGTCGGTGCCGGGCTGCCAGAGCGTGTCGTGCCCGCGCATCCGGTGCCAGCGCACCAGGATGTCCTGCAGCGTGTTGTTGAAGGCATGGCCCATGTGCAGGCTGCCGGTCACATTCGGCGGCGGGATCACCACCGAGAAGGCCTCGGCGCCGGGCTTGGCATTGGCGCCCGCGCGGAAGGCGCCGGCCTCTTCCCAGCCGTCATAGATGCGGGTTTCGGCGGTTTTCGCGTCGAACGTCTTGTCCATCGCCATGATGCCTCGGGCCTCCTTCGTCACTGGCGCCACGCTCTAGCGCGGCAGGGCGGGAAGGGAAAGCGCAAGGCCGCGCAAAAACCGGGTGCCGGAACGAAAAGCGGCGGTGCCCCAGGGAGGAGGAGGGGGACACCGCCGCATAGGCCAAAGGTCAGGGAGGAGGAGAGACCTTTGTGCTCTGTCCGGGCCGTCGGGCCCGTATTTTGGGGACGACGCGCCTCCAAGGGAGGAGGAGAGAAGGCGCGCCGCCCGATCCGAAGGCCCCAAGGGAGGAGGAGAGGACCTTCAGCTCTGTCGCGACGGGGGTGCTTGGCCCGTGCCGCGTATCTCGGGGCGACGACCCTCCAAGGGAGGAGGAAAGGAGGGCCGCCGCCTAATCCGAAGGCCCCAAGGGAGGAGGAGAAGGACCTTCAGCTCTGGTGCGGTGCGGGACGCTCAGGGTCCGCGCCGCGGTATTTCGGTGGCGACGACCCCCAAGGGAGGAGGAGAGAGGGCCGCCGCCTAACCGAAGGTCCCAAGGGAGGAGGAGAAGGACCTTCAGCTCGGGTGCGGAAAGGGACGCTCGGGTCCGTTCCGCTGTATCTCGGTGGCGACGACCCCCAAGGGAGGAGGAGATGAGGGCCGCCGCCTTATCCGAAGGCCCCAAGGGAGGAGGAGAAGGACCTTCAGCTCTGGCGCGGAGAGGGGCGCAAGGCCCGTTCCGCGGTATGTCGGTGGCGACGACCCCCAAGGGAGGAGGAGAAGAGGGCCGCCGCCTTATCCGAAGGTCCCAAGGGAGGAGGAGAAGGACCTTCAGCTCTGGTGGGGAGTGGGGTCTGGCGACCCGATCCCCGGAAACTTTGCGGCGACACCAGGGAGGAGGTCGGTGTCGCCGCGGTCGCATGAGGGCCAGGGAGGAGGAGGGCCCTCAAACTCGTTTGGGAACGCCTGTCCCCTTGTTTGGTTGCAAGGCGCTGAATATTTTATTCGCGCCGTTGCGGAGCGGGCGCGGCTCGCGCGCCCTGCCGTGCCTTAGCGGTCGTAGGCCGCCTGCCATGCGACACCGCGGATCATCGAGCGTGCGATGCCGAGATCGCCCAGCTCGCGATCGCTCAGGACCGACAGTTCGTTGACGGTCTGGCGGTAGATCCGGCGGCGCTCGAGGCGCTCACGGATGTCTGCGTTCAGGCGGGCGAAAAAGCCGCCGGCGGCGGGAGTGTTTTGCGTGACTGCGTATGCCATCAGTCTGTGTCCATCTGTCTATCGTCGCTTCGTTGACCCTTAATTGGGCCTGATGCTGCAGATGCACAATGGCCATATGCTCAAAGCTGCTATGCATCATGTGCAACATTAAAATGGCGCAAAAACAGGCGGTTGCGTGACGAAGCTTTTTGTTCCGAGAATGTAACGCGGCGTCACTTCGAGGGATGGCAGCGGTAACGCAAGCGCTTTGAGCCCTGAGTGGCGCCGCAGCGCAGCACATATGCGACTCTCTGAATGGCCTGGGCGTTGGCAAGGGTGGGTGTCGCGCGCGGGGCTGGGTGGCCGGGCAGGGTGCTCCTCTGCCTCGCGCGGGCGGGGCGTGCGGAGGGTCTGGTCAAGCGCGCGCCCCAGAAGCCGCGCGGGCGGCCTGACCCCCGGTCTCTCGCCTGCTCACGCGTGTGCGCGCGTGCGCGTGCGCGCGGGCGAGAATAATCGGTCGGGCGGGGCGCAGGACGCGGCACCGCCCCGGGATCGCCCTGGGAAACCATGGGCGCGGCTGGGCGCGGGGCTGAATATCGGCGCATTTTGGGAATTCATGGGCAGCCCCTGGCCGCGCCTGGGGCGCCGCAACCGCGCGCGCCCTCGGACCTCAAGGATTCAAGGCGCTTGCCGTATCCCCGCATTCGTGATTCGAGAGGCGGAAGGGGCCCAACGCCGGGATTTTGGCCCCGAGTTCCAGAGGCGCGCAAAAAAATCCGGGAAATCATGGGCCATATGCGACAGCCCAAATCCTCGCTAGATGTGGTGCTGATTGGCAGGTTCCCGCCTAGATAGGCTAAAATTTGCGTGATCTCCCACCCCAATATCTAGTTTTCCACATGCCCTGTGGACAACATTCGGTGGTGGCAGCGTAAAAAAATCGTTGCGTCCCACAAATTCCCATGCCATCCATAATTCATCGACGAGGGCAGGGAAGACAGCGGACGACAAAAGAGCCGCAACGACTTCTCCCGAAAAACAAAACAGAGCGGGTTTCATACAGGCACCTCGCTCTCGTCGGACAAAACGGAATTCCGGCGCGCGGGCGAGCAGACATCCCCCCAGGTGGCGCGCGCGATCGGGATCCTCCCGCCCAAGCGGGACCAAGGTGGCGGGTTGATCGATGGCAGCGGATCAACCCGCCATTTTCGTTCGGGGGCAAGGTGAAGGGGCCGGGCAGTGGGCCGCAGGCTGAGGTTCAGAGGATCGGGTCACCAGAAGGTGGACAAGAAGGGGCGGGTCTCCATCCCGGCCTCTTTCCGACGTGTCCTCGAGGCCGGCGACCCCAACTGGATGTCCGGCCAGACCCCCGAATTCGTCATCGTCTACGGCGACCACCGGCGCGACTACCTCGAGTGCTACACCATCGCGGCCATCGAAGAGGTCGAGGAGCAGATCGAGGAACTGCCGCGCGGCTCCCAGGAGCGCCGCATCCTCGAACGCATCTTCACCGGTCTCAGCACCACCGCGACGGTCGATGACACCGGCCGCATCGTGCTGACCCAGATGCTGCGCGAGAAGATCGGCGTGCCGGCGGATTCCGAGGCCTTCTTCATCGCCTCGGGCGACACCTTCCAGATCTGGAACCCGACCACCTACGACGAGGTCGAGAAATCGCGCGTCGACGAATATCTCGACGCGCTGCCGCCGGATGTGGATCCGCTCACGCTGCTGCCTGAAAAGCGAAAGCGGGAGGACTGAGATGAGCCAGGGCTCGGCTGCCAATCCTGATGCCCCGCACATCCCCGTTCTGCTGCGTCCCCTGCTGGCGGCCTGCGCCCCGGTTCGCGGCACCTGGATCGACGGCACCTTCGGCGCGGGCGGCTATGCCCGCGGGCTGATCGAGGCCGGCGCCGAGCGCGTGATCGGCATCGACCGCGACCCCCAGGCGCACGAGATGGCGGCGGGCTGGATCGGGGAGTATGACGGCCAGATCGTGCTGGAACGCGCCAATTTCGCCGAGATGGACGAGATCGCCAGCGGCGTCGACGGCGTGGTGCTCGATCTCGGGGTCTCCTCCATGCAGCTCGACGAGGCCGAGCGCGGCTTCTCCTTCATGAAGGACGGCCCGCTCGACATGCGGATGTCCCAGGACGGGCCCTCGGCGGCGGATATCGTCAACAAGGCGGGCGAGGTGGCGCTGGCCGAGATCCTCTTCACCTTCGGCGAAGAGCGCGCCTCGCGGCGCATCGCCAAGGCGATCCTGCGGGCCCGCGCCGAGGCGCCGATCACCACCACCGGCCGTCTGGCCGAGATCGTCGAGGGCTGCCTGCCGCGCCCCAAGCCCGGCCAGTCCCATCCCGCCACCCGCAGCTTCCAGGCGCTGCGCATCGCGGTGAACGACGAATATGCCGCGCTCTACGAGGGGCTCATGGCCGCCGAGCGGGCGCTGGCGCCCGGCGGCGCGCTGGCCGTCGTGACCTTCCATTCGGTCGAGGACCGCATGGTCAAGCGCTTCCTGCAGATGCGCGCCGGCCAGACTGGCCGCGCCAACCGCTTCCAGCCCGAGCTGACCCCGCCCGACCCGCAGTTCACGCTGGTGTCGAAGAAGGCCATCGGCCCCGACGCCGAGGAGCTCGAGGCCAACCCCCGCGCGCGCTCGGCCAAGCTGCGCGTGGCGCATCGCACCGAGGCCCCGGCGGGCCGGGTCGATGCGAAATCCCTGGCCATGCCGGAACTCAAGAAAGGGGGAGGCTGATGCGCACCTTCCTGTATATCCTGACCTTCCTGTCGGTGATCGGCCTGGCCTTCTGGGCCTACCGCGAGAACTACAAGACCCAGGAGGCGCTGACCGAGGTGCAGGACCTGCGCCGCGACATCGGCGGCGCCCGCGAGCGGCTGGCGGTGCTGAAGGCCGAATGGGCCTATCTCAACCGGCCCGACCGGCTGCGCGACCTCTCCGAGGTCAACTTCGAGCGGCTGCGGCTTCTGCAGTTCCGCCCCGACCAGTTCGGCCGGGTCGATCAGATCGCCTATCCCGCGCCGCCGATCCTCGATCTCAGCACGCCTATCGAGCTGTCCAGCGACGGAGACGACCGGCCATGATCCGCACGCCCCTGCGTCCGCTCGCGCGGATCCTCGACGCCCGCCAGAAGGGCGAGAACCCCGATGCCATCGAGCGCGAGAACCTGCGCATCCGCCACGAGCAGATGCGCGACCGCTCGCGGGTGCGCGCCGAGGGGCGGCTCCTGGTGCTGGGGGTGGCCTTCTTCTGCGCCTTCGCGGTGACCGGCGCGCGCATGGCGACGCTGGCCGCCTCGGAGCCCGCCGAGCCGCGGGCCTATACCCAGGGCGCCTCGATCGTCTCGCAGCGGGCCGACATCGTCGACCGCAAGGGCCGGATCCTGGCCACCAACATGGAGACCCATTCGCTCTACGCCCATCCCCAGCAGATGATCGAGCCCGAGCGCGCCGCCGAGGAACTGGCGCGGATCTTCCCCGAGCTCGACCGCGAGCGGCTGGTCAAGGACTTCACCGGCAAGCGCAAGTTCGTCTGGGTGCGCAAGAAGCTGAGCCCCGAGCAGAAGCAGGCGGTGCATGACATCGGCGAGCCGGGGCTTCTCTTCGGGCCGCGCGAGATGCGGCTTTATCCCAACGGCACGCTGGCCGCCCACGTGCTGGGCGGTGCGCGCTTCGGGCAGGAGGGCGTGCATTCCGCCGAGGTCATCGGCAGCGCCGGGATCGAACGCTACTTCGACAAGGAGCTGCGCGACCCCGCCCGCAAGGGGGCGCCGCTCGAGCTGTCGATCGACGTCACCGTGCAAAGCGCCATGGAGCGGGTGCTGGCCGGCGGCATGATGCTGATGAACGCCAAGGGTGCGGCGGCGGTGCTGATGGATGTGGACACCGGCGAAGTGGTCTCCATCGCCTCGCTGCCGACCTTCGATCCCAACGACCGCCCGGCGCCGCCGACCGAGGGCACGCCGGCGGACAGCCCGCTCTTCAACCGCGCGGTGCAGGGGGTCTACGAGCTGGGCTCGACCTTCAAGATCTTCGCCGCCGCCCAGGCGATGGAGCTGAATCTGGTGCGCCCCGACACGGTGATCGACACCCGCCCGCCGATGCGCATCGGCGGCCATGGCATCGGCGAGTTCCGCAACAAGAATTACGGCGACCTGACGGTCTCCGAGGTCATCGTGAAAAGCTCCAACCGGGGCACCGCGAAAATGGCGCTCGATATCGGCATCGAGCGCCAGCAGCAGTTCCTCGACACGCTCGGGTTCTTCAAGCCGACGCCGCTCGAGATCACCGAGGCTGAGGGCGGCAAGCCGCTCCTGCCGAGCCGCTGGACCGACCTGTCGAGCGTGACCATCTCCTACGGGCACGGGCTCTCGGCCTCGCCGCTGCACCTGGCCTCGGCCTATGCGGCGATCGCCAACGGCGGCTTCGCGGTGAAACCCACGCTTCTGAAGCAAAGCGGCCCCCGGCACGGGCCCCGCGTCATGTCGGATTACGCCGCCGAGGAATCGCGCAAGATGCTGCGCCGGGTCGTCACCGACGGCACCGCCAGCTTCGGCGAGGTGCCGGGCTACCACGTCGGCGGCAAGACCGGCACGGCGGACAAGCCCAAGGAGCGTGGCGGCGGCTATTACGAGGACAAGGTGATCGCCACCTTCGCCACGATGTTCCCCGCCCATGACCCGAAATACGTGCTGATCGTCACCCTCGACGAGCCGGTCGAGACCATGGGCGAGAAGCCGCGCCGCACCGCCGGCTGGACCGCCGTGCCGGTCACCGCCGAGATGATCGGCCGGATCGCGCCCTTGCTGGGTCTGCGGCCCGATTACGCCCCGCGCGAGCTTCTGCAGCTTACCGCCAATTGACCCCTCTCGGGCCTTGAACCCGGCCCGCAAAACGGGGCAACAGGAAGGCAGGGGGCGCGCATCCGCGCCCCTGGCCCGAACCCGAGCGCGGAAGGAGGGGGACTTGTCTGTGAGCGCGACCTTCAAGACCTTGGGAGAGCTGGGCCTGACCGCCCGCGGCGGCCGCGAGGCCCGGATCACCGGGCTGACCGTCGACAGCCGCGAGGTGCGCGAGGGCGCGCTTTTCGCCGCGCTGCCCGGCACCCGCGTGCATGGGGCCGAGTTCATCCAATATGCCCTGCGCATGGGCGCCGCGGCGGTCCTGACCGACGCCGAGGGCGCCGAGATCGCCGCCGAGGCGCTGGCGGGTTCCGAGGCGGCGCTGGTCGTCGCCGCCGAGCCGCGCCAGGCGCTGGCCTATTCGGCGGCGCTCTGGTTCGGCGCCCAGCCCGAGACCATGGTCGCGGTGACCGGCACCAACGGCAAGACCAGCGTCGCCGCCTTCGCGCGGATGATCTGGCAGGAGCTGGGCCTGCGCGCGGTCAACCTCGGCACCACCGGGGTCGAGGGCGACTGGTACGCGCCCCTGAAGCACACCACGCCCGAGCCGATCACCCTGCATCGCGCGCTGTCGGAAGCCGCCGCGGCCGGCGTCGATCACGCCGCCATGGAGGCCTCTTCGCACGGGCTCGAGCAGCGCCGTCTCGACGGGGTGCAGCTCAAGGCGGCGGGCTTCACCAACTTCAGCCAGGACCACCTCGATTACCACGCCAGCTTCGAGGATTACTTCGACGCCAAGGCCGGGCTCTTCGCCCGCGTCTTGCCCGAGGACGGCACCGCGGTCGTCAACATCGAGGATGCGCGCGGCGTCGACATGGCCGCCATCGCCCATGCGCGCGGCCAGGATCTGGTCACCGTGGGCCGCGACGAAGGCGCCGACCTCTGCCTCATGGCGCAGCGTTTCGACGCCACCGGCCAGGAGGTCCGCATCCGCCACGAGGGCGTGGTGCGCCAGCTCCGGCTGAACCTCATGGGCGGCTTCCAGGCCGAGAACGTGCTGGTCGCGGCGGGCCTCGTGATCGCCTGCGGCGAGCCCGCCGAGCGGGTCTTCGAGGTGCTGCCGCGCCTCGTCACCGTGCGCGGGCGGATGCAGCTGGCCGCCACCCGCGCCAATGGCGCCGCGGTCTTCGTGGATTACGCCCATACCCCCGGCGCGGTGGAAACCGCGATCCAGGCGCTGCGCCCGCATGTCATGGGCCGGCTCATCGCCATCGTCGGCGCCGGCGGCGACCGCGACGCGGGCAAGCGGCCGCTGATGGGGCAGGCGGCGGCGGATCACGCCGACCTGGTGATCGTGACCGATGACAACCCCCGCTCCGAGGATCCCGCCGCGATCCGCGCGCAGGTCATGCAGGGCGCGCCCGGCGCGCTCGAGGTCGGCGACCGGGCCGAGGCGATCCTGCGCGGCGTCGATGCGCTGGGGCCGGGCGACGCGCTCCTGATCTGCGGCAAGGGCCATGAGACCGGCCAGGTGGTCGGCGACACCGTCTATCCCTTCGACGACGCCGAACAGGCGAGCGTCGCGGTGACCGCGCTCGACGGAGGGCAGCCGTGAGCCTCTGGACCAGCGCCGAGGCCGCCGAGGCCACGGGCGGGCGCGCCACCGCCGACTGGCAGGCGCGCGGCGTCTCGATCGACACCCGCACGTTGAAGCCCGGCGATCTTTTCGTGGCGCTGCGCGCCGCGCGCGACGGCCATGACTTCGTGGCCGACGCCCTGGCCAAGGGCGCCTCGGCGGCGCTGGTCGACCATGTGCCCGAGGGGCTGCCCGAGGATGCGCCACTTTTGATCGTGCCGGATGTGCTCGAGGGGCTCGAGGCGTTGGGCCGCGCGGGCCGGGCGCGCAGCGCCGCGCGGGTCGTCGCGGTCACGGGCTCGGTCGGCAAGACCTCGACCAAGGACATGCTGCGCCGGGTGCTCTCGGCCCAGGGCCGCACCCATGCTGCCGAGGCCTCCTACAACAACCACTGGGGCGTGCCGCTGACCCTGGCGCGGATGCCGCGCGACACCGAATACGCGGTGATCGAGATCGGCATGAACCACCCCGGCGAGATCGCCCCGCTGGCGCGGCTCGCCCGTCCGCATGTGGCCATCGTGACCATCGTCGCCCCGGCGCATCTGGCCGCCTTCGAGAACATCGAGGGCATCGCCCGCGAGAAGGGCGCGATCTTCGAGGGGCTCGAGCCCGGCGGCACCGCGATCTACAACGGCGACGTGGAGACCGCGCCGATCCTGGCCGAGAGCGCGGAGCGCTTCGCCGCCCGCAGCCTCAGCTTCGGCGAGAGCGGCGGCTGCCACCACCGGGTGACCGATGTGCGTGTCGGCGATGTCTCGACCGTGGCGCATCTGCGGGCCTGGCGCGAGAAGGTGCTCTACAAGGTGGCCGTCCCGGGCCGGCACTTCGCGGTCAATGCCGCGGCGGTGCTGGCGGCGGTCTGGGCGCTGGACCTCGACCGGGCGCGCGCCTTGATCGACCTCGGCACCTGGACGCCCGGCGCGGGCCGCGGCCACCGCGAGGAGATCCAGCTCGACATCGCGCAAAGCGAGGCGCTGCTCGAGCTGATCGACGACAGCTACAACGCCAATCCCGCCTCCATGGGCGCCGCCCTCGAGGTGCTGGCCGGGGCAGAGCCGCGCGACGGGCTGGGACGGCTCGGGCGCGGGCGGCGGATCGCCTATCTCGGCGACATGAAGGAGCTCGGCCCCTCCGAGGTGGCCTTGCATGCCGCGCTCGCCGATCTGCCCGCCATGGCCAAGATCGACCGGGTGCATTGCGTGGGCCCGCTCATGCGCGCCCTCTGGGAGGCGCTGCCGCCCGAGAAACGCGGCCGCGCCACCGAGACCGCCGAGGAGATGCAGGCCCAGCTCGCCCGCGACCTCGATGCCGGCGACGTGGTGCTGGTCAAGGCCTCGCTCTCCATGGGGCTGGGGCGGCTGGTTGACGCGATACGGAAAATGCGCCAAGGCGCGGAGCCATCCTGACATCCCCAAACCCCGCGCCCGGACACGCGTAGAAAGGATCCGAGTTCATGCTCTATTGGCTGGCCGAATTGTCGGACGGGGGCGGTGCCTTCAACCTGTTCCGCTACATCACCTTCCGCGCCGGGGCGGCCTTCCTGACCGCGCTGGTCTTCGGCTTCCTCTTCGGGCCGCCGCTGATCAACGTGCTGCGCCGCGCCCAGGGCAAGGGCCAGCCGATCCGCACCGACGGCCCCGAGGCGCATCTGTCGAAGGCCGGCACGCCGACCATGGGCGGTCTGCTGATCGTCGGGGCGCTTTTGACCTCGACGCTCCTCTGGGCGCGGCTCGACAACGCCTTCGTCTGGCTGGTGCTTTTCGTGACCATGTCCTACGCGGCGATCGGCTTCGCGGATGACTACTCCAAGGTGAAGAAGCAGACCTCGGCGGGGGTCTCCGGCAAGGTGCGGCTGCTCCTGGGTTTCATCATCGCGGCCACCGCGGCGATCTGGGCCTCGATCTACCATCCCGCCGAGCTGACCGGGCAGCTCGCCTTCCCCTTCTTCAAGAATTACCTGCTGGACCTGGGGCTCTTCTTCGTGCCCTTCGCGATCCTGGTGATCGTCGGTGCGGCCAATGCCGTGAACCTGACCGACGGGCTCGACGGGCTGGCGATCATGCCGGTGATGATCGCCGCGGGAACGCTGGGCATCATCGCCTACGCGGTGGGCCGGGTCGATGTGACCGACTACCTCGACGTGCACTACGTGCCGGGCACCGGGGAGCTTCTGATCTTCACCGCCAGCATCTTCGGCGGGGGGCTCGGGTTCCTGTGGTACAACGCGCCGCCCGCGGCGGTCTTCATGGGCGACACCGGCTCGCTGGCCCTGGGCGGCGCGCTCGGCGCCATCGCGGTGGCCACCAAGCACGAGATCGTGCTGGCCATCGTCGGCGGGCTCTTCGTGGTCGAGGCGCTCTCGGTGATCATCCAGGTGCTGTATTTCAAGCGCACCGGCAAGCGGGTCTTCCTGATGGCGCCGATCCATCACCACTACGAGAAGAAGGGCTGGGCAGAGCCGCAGATCGTGATCCGCTTCTGGATCATCTCGCTGATCCTCGCCGCGATCGGCCTCGCGACGCTGAAGGTGCGGTGAGGGGGCTGGGAGGCTTTGAAAAAGCAGCCCCACCTGGGTTCAGGCGGTGCTTTTTTGTCCGCTCGTCGCGATCTCTGGCAGACCGGCGCAGCCAATACCGCCCCCAACAGGGACTCACGGTGAAGCAGAGGGCGCGCGCCGGACCGGGGGCCGGCGCTGCTTAGCTCCGAGCTGAGCACTTTATACCAGCAAGGTCAGGACTAAAGGCGAGCTATGTGCGCCATCCCAAGGAGCGCCGGCCCAAGGGGCCGGTCCGGCGCGCGCCCGGCACCTTCGGTGCTATTCGGGCGCAAGAAGCGCGGGGTGGGACGCAAGCGCTCCGATCCAGACGGAGCAGAGGTCATTCTACACCCCGAGCAAAGCACCAAGCCCCCGGCCTCAATACCCCCGCCAGATCCAGCCGCCGCCCAGGATGCGGCTGTCCCCGGTCTGGTAGAACACGCAGGCCTGGCCCGGCGACACACCCTCCTCGGGGGTCAGCAGCTCGACCTCCGCCTCGGTCTCCGAGATCGGCCGGATCACCGCCTCGCGCGGCGGCCGGGTGGAGCGCACCTTGACCGAGACATGCCATTCCGCCTGGCTCGTGAAGGGCGCGTCGCCCAGCCAGTTGATCTCGCGCACGGGCACCGTACGGGTCGCCAGCATCTCCTTCGGGCCGACCACCACGCGCTGGTTCTCGACGTCGAGCTTCACCACGTAGAGCGGCTCGTCGAGCCCGCCGATCCCCAAGCCCCGGCGCTGGCCGATGGTGTAATGGATCACGCCGCGATGCTCACCCAGGACGCGCCCGTCGGCATGCACGATCTCGCCGGGCTCGGCGGCACCGGGGCGCAGCTTCTCGATGACGCTGGCGTAATTGCCGTCCGGCACGAAGCAGATGTCCTGGCTGTCGGGCTTGTCGGCCACGGTCAGCCCGTATTTCTGCGCCAGTTCCCGGGTCGCCTCCTTCGAGGGCAGGTGCCCCAGCGGAAAGCGCAGGTAATCGAGCTGCTCCGGCGTGGTCGAGAACAGGAAGTAGCTCTGGTCGCGGTTGGCATCCGCGGCGCTGTGCAGCTCGGGGCCCTGGTCGCCCATCTTGCGCTGGATGTAATGGCCCGTGGCCATGCAGTCGGCATCGAGGTCCTTGGCGGTCTCGAGCAGGTCCTTGAACTTCACCCGCTCGTTGCAGCGGATGCAAGGCACCGGCGTCGCGCCGCCCAGGTAGCTGTCGGCGAACTCGTCGATCACCGCGTCGCGGAAGATGTTCTCGTAATCGAGGACGTAATGCGGGAAGCCCATCTCCTCGGCCACGCGGCGGGCGTCGTGGATGTCGATGCCGGCGCAGCAGGCGCCCTTCTTGGCCAGCGCCGCGCCGTGGTCGTAGAGCTGCAGCGTCACGCCGACCACGTCGTAGCCTTCCTCCGCGAGCTTGGCGGCCACGACCGAACTGTCGACGCCGCCGGACATGGCGACGACGACGCGGGTTTCCGCGGGGGGCTTGGCGAAGCCGAGCGAGTTGAGCTTGGTCGTATCGAGGGGCATGGGCGTTCCCAACGTTCTGCATAGTGCCGCGCACCGGGACCGGCGGAATATAGGAAAATCCGACGCATTCTCAAGGGGCCGTTTCACCGCCCGTTAAACGCGCTTGCGCAGTCTCGCCCCTGCCACGCGCGCCTTTGCGGGCGCCTGTAACGGAGCGGGCGATGTATCTGAAGAAAGTCGAAGGGCCGCGCGCGGTGCGGCTGCCGGATGGAAGCACCATGACCCGGGCGGACCTGCCGCCGCCGGAAACCGTGCGCTGGGTCGCCTCGCGCAAGCTCGCGGTTGTGAAGGCGGTGCGCTACGGGCTTCTGACCGCCGCCCAGGCGATCGAGACATACAAGCTCTCCGAGGACGAGCTGGGCGAATGGATGGTCGCGGTGAAGACCTGGGGCAAGGAAGGATTGAAGACCACCTGCCTGCAGAAGCGAAAGCAGGTGTAGAATACAACTAATGGTTGCAATTTGTGGAATTTCAGATACGTTCAGGTCCGGTTAATGTTTTTCAGCGACACCATGAGGTGACCTGAATGTGGACGGAGACTCCTCATGCGTGTGCTGCTAGTTGAAGATGATCCCACGACCCTGAAGAGCATCGAGATGATGCTCACCCATGCCAACCTCAACGTCTATGCCACCAACCTCGGGGAGGAAGGCATCGACCTGGCGAAGCTCTACGACTACGACCTGATCCTGCTGGACATCAATCTGCCCGACATGACCGGCCACGACGTGCTGCGCCAGCTGCGCACGGCCCGGGTCTCGACGCCGATCCTGATCCTCTCGGGCGACAGCAACACCGAGAGCAAGCTGAAATCCTTCGGCTTCGGGGCGGACGACTACCTCTGCAAACCCTTCCACCGCGAGGAGCTGGTGGCGCGAATCCATGCGATCATTCGCCGCTCGAAGGGGCATTCCCAGTCGACCATCCTGACCGGCCGCATCGCGGTGAACCTCGACGCCAAGACCGTCTCGGTCGAGGGGCGGCAGGTGCATCTGACCGGCAAGGAATACCAGATGCTCGAGCTTCTGAGCCTGCGGAAGGGCACGACGCTGACCAAGGAGATGTTCCTAAACCATCTCTACGGCGGCATGGACGAGCCCGAGCTGAAGATCATCGACGTCTTCATCTGCAAGCTCCGCAAGAAGCTGGCCGAGGCGACGGGGGAGCCCTCCTGCATCGAGACGGTCTGGGGCCGCGGCTACGTGCTGCGCGACCCGGTGCCCGAGGAGGACGCCGCGCCGCTCGCCGCCCGCGCCTGAGCGGGAGGCGGCTGCTAAGGGGCAAGGCGCGATGGTTTGGGCTTTAGAGGCGGTGCCTTCGCGGTCGCGTGAGGTCTAAAGGAAAGGCCCAACGGGCATAGCTCGAAGGAACGGCTCACAGGGCAAGGCCCGAGAGAATTGACCCGCGGGGCAGGGCGCCAACCGACGGACGCCCGCCGCCCCGTACCATTAGACTGACCCGACAAGGTTCGGCCCCGGCGACCTCTTGCGGCACTTTCGAACATCCAACCCGGCCCCGACAAGGCCCTAGCCAATCCCCCGGCCTCCCACCGCGCCCCTCAGCCGCCACCAACCCGAGCCCGTCCCGACCGCGCAAAAACCCCCGGCCGCAGGACGCCACCGCCCGATCCGCCCACTGGACCCTGCCCGCCGGGACCCCTATCACTTGGCCCGAACGAGCCTTCGACGGAGCGGGACCATGACCGGGCAGAAAGACTTCTCCGACACGCCGGTGACCGACCTGGACCGCGCCGCCGCCGAGGAGGAACTGGGCCGGCTCGCCGCGCTCCTCGCCAAGGCCAACGAGGATTACCACACCCGCGACGCGCCCGAGCTGACCGACGCCGATTACGACGCGCTGAAGCGCCGCAACGCCCGGATCGAAGAGCGGTTTCCCGACCTCAAGCGCGCGGATTCGCCCTCCGACCAGGTCGGCGCCGCCCCCGCCGAGGGCTTCGAGAAGGTCACCCACAGCCAACGCATGATGTCGCTCGGCAATGCCTTCGAGGATGCCGAGATCGCCGATTTCGACGCCCGCATCCGGCGCTACCTGAACCTCGGGCCCGAGGACGACCTGGCCTATACCGCCGAGCCCAAGATCGACGGGCTCTCGCTCAGCCTGCGCTACGAGGGCGGGCGGCTGATCCGCGCGGCCACCCGCGGCGACGGGACCACCGGCGAGAATGTCACCGCCAATGCCCGCACCATCTCCGACATCCCCGAGATGCTGACCGGCGCGCCCGAGGTGCTCGAGGTGCGCGGCGAGGTCTACATGAGCCACGCCGATTTCGCCGCCCTCAACGAGGGCCAGGAAGCGCGCGGCGGCAAGACCTTCGCCAACCCGCGCAACGCCGCCGCCGGCAGCCTGCGCCAGCTCGACCCCGCGATCACCCGCGCCCGGCCGCTGAAGTTCTTCGCCTATGGCTGGGGGGAGCTGTCGGAACCGCTTTCGGAGAGCCAGAGCGGCGCGCTTTCCCGGCTGGCCGAGCTGGGCTTTTCCACCAATCCGCTGACCCGCCGCTGCGCCGGCCCCGAGGATATGCTCGCGCAGTACCGCGAGATCGAGGAACGCCGCGCCACGCTCGGATATGACATCGACGGCGTGGTCTACAAGGTCGACGACCTCGGCCTGCAGGGCCGCCTCGGCTTCCGCTCGACCACCCCCCGCTGGGCGCTGGCGCATAAGTTTCCCGCCGAACTGGCCTGGACCCGGCTCGAGAAGATCGAGATCCAGGTCGGCCGCACCGGCGCGCTGTCCCCCGTGGCGCGGCTCACGCCGGTCACCGTGGGCGGCGTCGTGGTCTCCAACGCGACGCTGCACAACGAGGATTACATCGCCGGGCGCGACGCCACCGGCGCGCCGATCCGCGGTGGCCGCGACATCCGCGAAGGCGACTGGGTGCAGGTCTACCGCGCCGGCGACGTGATACCGAAGATCGCCGATGTGGACCTCGACAAGCGCCCCGAAGACGCCGCGCCCTACGAGTTCCCGACGGTCTGCCCGCGCTGCGGCTCCGAGGCGATCCGCGAAGAGGGCGACGCCGTCCGGCGCTGCTCGGGCGGGCTGATCTGCCCGGCCCAGGCGGTCGAACGGCTGAAGCATTTCGTCAGCCGCGCCGCCTTCGACATCGAGGGCCTGGGCGCCAAGCAGGTCGAACAGTTCCACACCGACGGCTGGATCGCCGAGCCCGCCGACATCTTCGCGCTGCCCGAACGCTACGGCGCGGGCATGCAGCAGCTCAAGAACCGCGAGGGCTGGGGCGAGAAAAGCGCGCAGAAGCTCTTCGACGCGATCCGAGAGAAACAGCGCATCCCCTTGAACCGGCTGATTTTTGCGCTCGGCATCCGGCATGTCGGCGAGGTCGCCGCCGCCGATCTGGCGCGCCACTACCTGAGCTGGGGCGCGCTGGTCGAGGCGTTGGACACCGCGCGGCCCGCCGAACGCCGCCACAGGGCCGCCGAGGCCGCGGTCACCGCCGAACGCCGCGCCGCCGCCGAGGAGGGCCGCCGCGCCGAGATCACCCGCACCCGCGAGGCCGTCTGGGCCGAGCCGCCCGAGGTGCCGCAGCCCGCCCGCGCCGCCTGGGAGGATCTCGTCGGCATCGACGGCATCGGCGCGACGCTCGCGGTCTCGCTGGTCTCGGCCTTCGCCCAGACCGAGGAACGCGCCTCGATCGACCGGCTCGCGGCCTATCTCGAGGTCGAGGAGGCGCAGCGCCCGGCGACCGAGGGCAGCCCCGTCGCCGGCAAGACCGTGGTCTTCACCGGCACGCTCGAGAAGATGACCCGCGCCGAGGCCAAGGCCCGCGCCGAGGCTCTGGGCGCAAAGGTCTCGGGCTCGGTCTCAAGCAAGACCGACATCCTGGTCGCCGGGCCCGGCGCGGGCTCGAAGGAGAAGAAGGCCCGCGAGCTCGGCGTCGAAATCCTCGACGAAGACGGCTGGCTGTCCTTGATCGGGCCGGCATGAGCGGCCGTCCCGAGCGGCTCTTTCCGCTTTTCGGCGCGCTGACCGCGCTGCCGGGGATCGGCGAGAAGACCGCCCAGGCGCTGGCCGCGCTGGACGTGGAGGCGCCGCGTGACCTGTTGTTTTTGCTGCCTTATTCGGGGATCGACCGGCGCCTGCGCGACACCGTGCAGGGCGAGGATCTGCCCGCGACGCTGACGGTCAGCGTCGAGATCGGCGCGCATCGCCCGCCGCGGACCCGCACCGGCGCCTACCGGATCGAGGTCACCGACGCGCAGCACAGCTTCGAGCTTGTCTATTTCCGCGGCGGCGACTACCTCAAGCGGCTCCTGCCGAGCGGCGCGCGGCGCGTGGTCTCGGGCCGGGTCGAGCTTTTCGAGGGACGCGCCCAGATGGTGCATCCCGACCACGTGCTGGCCCCGGGCGAAGAGGCGGAACTGCCCGCCTTCGAGCCGGTCTACCCGCTGACCGCCGGGGTCACGCAGAAGCTCCTCTGGCGGGCGCTCGCGGCGGCGCTCGAACGGGCGCCGGAGCTGCCGGAATGGATCGACGCGGCGCAGAAGGCCAAGGAGGACTGGCCGGATTGGCGCGCCGCACTGCAGGCGGTGCACCGCCCGACCGGGCCGCGCGACCTCGCGCCCGAGGCGCCGGCGCGGGTGCGGCTGGCCTATGACGAGTTCTTCGCGCATCAGCTGACCCTGGCGCTGGCCCGGGCCTCGCGTCGGGCGCAGCCGGGGCGCGAGACGCGCGGCGACGGGGCGCTGCGCGACCGGGTGCTGAGGGCGCTGCCCTATGCGCCGACCGGCGCCCAGACCCGCGCGATTTCCGAGATCGCCGCCGACATGGGCGCGCCCGAGCGGATGAACCGGCTCCTGCAGGGCGATGTCGGCTCGGGCAAGACGCTGGTCGCGCTGCTCGCGCTTTTGGTCGCGGTCGAGGCCGGCGGGCAGGGGGTGATGATGGCCCCGACCGAGATCCTGGCGCGCCAACATCTTGAAGGTTTGCAGCCGCTTGCCGCCTCGGCGGGCGTGCGGGTCGAGGTGCTGACCGGCCGCGACAAGGGCCGCGAGCGGCGCGAGAAGCTGGCCGCGCTGGCCGCGGGCGAGGTGCAGATCCTGGTCGGCACCCATGCGGTCTTCCAGGACGATGTGGTCTTTCAGGACCTCCGGCTGGCGGTGGTCGACGAACAGCACCGCTTTGGCGTGAACCAGCGGCTGTCCTTGGGCGAGAAGGGGCCGCGGGCGGATGTGCTGGTGATGACCGCGACGCCGATCCCGCGGTCGCTGTCCTTGGCGCAGTTCGGCGACATGGATGTCTCGGTCCTCGACGAGAAGCCGCCGGGGCGCAAGCCGATCCGCACCGCGCTGACCTCTGCCGAGCGGATGGAGGAGGTCGTGGCGCATCTGTCGCAGGCCATCGCCGAGGGGCGGCAGGCCTATTGGGTCTGCCCGCTGGTCGACGAGAGCGAATCCATCGACCTGACTGCCGCCGAGGACCGTTTTCGCCACCTGCGCGCCGCCCTTGGCGAGGGGCAGGTGGGGCTGGTGCACGGCCAGATGCCCGCGGCCGAGAAGGATGCCGCCATGGCCCGCTTCGTCGCGGGTGAAACCAAGGTCCTGGTCGCGACCACGGTGATCGAGGTCGGCGTCAATGTGCCCAATGCCTCGATCATGGTGATCGAACGGGCCGAGTGGTTCGGGCTCGCGCAGCTGCACCAGCTGCGCGGCCGCGTGGGGCGGGGCGAGGCGGCCTCCACTTGCCTTTTGATGTATCGCCCGCCCCTGAGCGAGGGCGGCGAGAAGCGCCTGACCACCCTGCGCGAGACCGAGGACGGCTTCCGCATCGCCGAGGTCGACCTCGAGATGCGGGGGGCGGGCGACCTGATCGGCACCGCGCAGTCCGGCCTGCCGCGCTTCCGCGTGGCCGACATGGAGGCACAGGCGGGCCTCATGCAGATCGCCCAGAGCGACGCGCGCAAGCTCCTGGCCGAAGACCCGGCGCTGACCTCGCCGCGGGGGCAGGCGGCGTGGCATCTGTTGTGGCTGATGCGGCAGGACCGCGCGATCCGGCTGATCAGCGTCGGCTGAGGCCTGACCACGCGCCCGGGTGCAACGGGAATTTCTTCATCTGTTCCGATGTCTTGTCCCCCTTTGTTCTGGTTTGTTCTCATAAAGTTCTGGACTCATGCCCTCAAACATGAGAACAAAGTGCTAACACAAGGTTAGGAGGACCTCATGCTCGACCAGATCCGCACCACGCTTCGCCGTTCGCAGGACACGCTCTGGACCGATGCCCTGGGGGTCATGTCGCTGATCGTCCTTCTGATCGCGGGGCTGCATATCTGACCCGCACCGCCTTTCTGCCTGCGTATCTTGTGCCGGACGCCGTCCCCAGCATCGACTGTCCCGATGCGGCGCCTGACCGACTGTCCCGTCGCGCGCGCCCCTCGCGTCCCCGGAAACCCGCAAGACACGCCACTTGCCGCCATGCGCCCCGAACGCATGGCGGCTTTTTCTTTTTAGGGCAGGGGCTTAGGGCGGGGCGCGGTGCGCTTTCGGTCGGCCCGTCGCTTGTCGTCAGCCGGGTGAAACTGGCTGGGAAAAGCGGGTGTTGGGACGCGCATGAAAAAACGGCGCGCCGCGCGCACCGCTCTTTAAGTCATGCAGATTTGAAGAACCCGCCGGCCCCTCAGGCCGACTGATGCGCCTCGGCCTCGCTCGCGGCCTCCGAGGCCGCGTCGAGCGCCAGGAGGATCGAGGCATGGCGGTTCTTGTAGGCCGCCGCAGGGCGCAGCACCTCGAGCCCCTCGAAGGGCGCGGGCGGGGTCGGGCCGTCTTCCTTCAGCATGGCCTTCAGCGCGTCGCGCGCGGCGGTGATCTGGCCCGCGTCCTGGCCGATGATCGCGCCGCCCACGACCGAGGCCGCCGCCTGGCCCAGGGCGCAGGCCTTCACGTCCTGCCCGTAGTCGGCCACCCGCCCGTCGCGCATCACGATGTCCACCGTGACGGTCGAGCCGCAGAGCGGCGAGCGCTTCTTGACCGTGGCCTCCGGCGCTGCGAGCCGCGTGGTGCGCGGAATGTCCGCGGCCAGCGCCAGGATGCGGTCGGAGTAAAGCTTGATGAGGTCCTGTTCGGCCGACATGGGTTTCCCTTTTTCGCCTGTCCCCATAGATAGGGGCTCGTCCCCCGAGTGCAAAAAGGTTTCTGCCGATGTCCTTCGATCCCGCGACCTTGGTCTATGATGCCCGCGGCCTCCTGCCGGTGATCGCCCAGGATCATCAGAGCGACGAGGTGCTCATGCTGGCCTGGATGAACGCCGAGGCGGTGGCGCGGACGCTCGAGACCGGCCGCGTGACCTATTGGTCGCGCTCGCGCCAGAGCTTCTGGGTCAAGGGCGAGACCTCGGGCCATGTGCAGGAGCTGGTCGAGATGCGCGTCGATTGCGACAGCGACTGCCTGCTGGTGCGCGTGAACCAGACGGGGCCGGCCTGTCACACCGGGCGGCGGTCCTGTTTCTACACCGCGATCCGCGAGGGCGCGCCGGTGGAGATCCTCAGCCTCGAGGGCTCATAAGCCCACCATGTCGCGCAGCTCGGCGGGGCTGACCCCCTCGGCGCGGTAGGTGGCGATGGCGCGGGCGTCGTCGCGCTTGGCAAGCCGCCGCCCGTCCTCGTCGCGGATCAGCCGGTGGTGGTGGTAGCGCGGGCTCGGCAGGTCCAGGAGGCGCTGAAGGACCACGTGGATGGCCGTCGCCTCGAAGAGATCGCGCCCGCGGGTGACCTCGCTCACGCCCTGGGCCGCATCGTCGATGACCACGGCCAGGTGATAGGAGGTGCCCATCTCGCGGCGCGAGAGCACCACGTCGCCGACGGTCTCGATCAACTGGCGGGGCGAGAGGGCGATCTCCCCCATCGCGCCGTCGGGCCCGGCGCCGGTCTCGGTGAAGGCAAGCGGTGTCTCCCCCAGCGCCTCCAGCGCCCGCGCCATGTCGAGGCGCAGCGCCACGTCCTGAGGCAGCGGGCCCTGGCGCGCGCCGGGCCGGTCGCGGCAGGTGCCGGGATAGAGGATGCCGTCCGGCCCGGTCAGCGGCGCGCCGCCCTCCTGCGGGGCCGAGGCGGCCTCGAGGATGTCGCGCCGCCGGCAGCGGCAGGGATAGAGAAGCCCGCGCGCCCAGAGCGCCGCGAGCGCCGCGCGATAGGCCGGCAGGTTCTCTGACTGGCGCAGCACCGGCATCTCCCAGTCGAGCCCGAGCCAGCGCAGATCCTCGTAGATCTGCGCCTCCCAATGGGCGCGGGCGCGGCCCTGGTCGATGTCCTCGATGCGCAACAGGAACCGCCCGCCCGCGGCCCGGGCCCTCTCCCAGGCCAGGAGCGCGGAATAGGCATGGCCCAGGTGCAGCGGGCCGGTGGGCGACGGGGCGAAGCGCGTGATCACGCCTTCTCGAACACCACGACCAGCGCCTGCAGGTTCTTCGAGCGCACATGCGGGCCCATCTCGGCCAGGTGCTCCTTGACCAGCCCGCTGGCGCGGACGCGGTCGATATGCGCCTGGGCCTCGGGTTCGGCCAGGGTCTTCTCGTTGAAGGAGGCGACCAGCAGGCCGCCGGGCTCCAGCGCCTCAATCATCAGGTCGAGGATCGACATCGGGCCGGCGCCCGCGCCGATCACCCCGATCGCCGCCATGAGCCCGTAGCCCGAGGGCAGGGGCGCGCCGGGGGCGATGCGGGTGAGGTTGCGGTAGAGGCCCTTGTCGCGGGCCACGTCGAGCATCCCGCCCGAGACATCCACCCCGTCGAGGAGCGCGAAGCCGCCCTCCTGCAGGGCCGCGCCGGAGAGCCCGGTGCCGCAGCCCACGTCCAGAAGCGGCTGGCCCGGGTCGGGGGCGAAGCGGGCCAGCGCCGCGGCGCAGCGGCCGGGGGTGGCGTAATCGGCCCCCGCGAGATCGGCGTCATATTCCTTGGCCCAGACGTCGTAGATCTGCCGCCGCTCGTCCTGGCTTTGGGCTTCGTAGACGCGGTCGAGGTAGCTTTTCTCGCTCAAGGGGGCCTCCTGTCGGTTGGGTCAGTCGTCGCCTCGGCGGCTTGCGCGCCGCTCTTCTGCGGATTGGTAGATCAGGATCCAGGCGAGCAAAATGAACATCGGGTGGGTCAGCCCGCCCGAGAAGAGGATCGCCGGGATCCAGATGATGAAGACCACGATGGCCGTGAAGATCCGCCCGGTCAGCAGGATCGAGAGCGGCGGCAGGAGAAGGGCCAGTACGTAGTTCATCGGCTCACTCCGCCGCCGCGGCGCTGCCCTGCAGGCCCAGCCAGTCGGTCCAGGCGGCCTTGGCGCGGTCGGTATAGGCCTTGTAGCGGTCACGCCGGCCCCGGCGGCCGCCCTTCACGCCCTCGAGCGGGCGGAACAGGCCGAAATTCACGTTCATCGGCTGGAAGGTCTTGGCCTCGGCGCCGCCGGTGATGTGATGCACCAGCGCGCCATGGGCGCTGTCCTGGGGCACGGTGGCGAGGTCCTCGCCGAGGATCTCGGCGGCGGCCATGCGCCCGGCGAGAAGCCCCATGGCGGCGGATTCGACGTAGCCCTCGACCCCGGTGATCTGGCCCGCGAACCGAACGTTGGGCTGGGCGCGCAGCCGCATCCGGTCGTCCAGAAGCGTCGGCGAATTCAGGAAAGTGTTGCGGTGGATGCCGCCCAGCCGGGCAAAGCGCGCCTCCTCGAGGCCGGGGATCATCCGCAGCACCTCTTTCTGGGCGCCGTATTTCATCTTGGTCTGGAAGCCGACGATGTTGAAGAGCGTCCCCAGCGCGTTGTCGCGGCGCAGCTGCACCACGGCCCAGGGCTTTTCGTCGGGCTTGTGCGGGTTGGTCAGGCCCACCGGCTTCATCGGCCCGTGGCGCAGGGTCTCGCGGCCGCGCTCGGCCATGACCTCGATCGGCAGGCAGCCGTCGAAATAGCCCGCGGTCTCGCCCTCGTGGAACTCGGTCTTGTCGGCGGCGATCAGCGCGTCGATGAAGGCCTCGTATTGCTCGCGCGTCATCGGGCAGTTGAGATAGGCGCGCTGCTCCGCCTCGGTCTCGCCCTTGTCGTAGCGCGACTGCATCCAGGCCTGCGACATGTCGATCGTGTCGGCATAGACAATCGGCGCGATAGCGTCGAAGAAGGCGAGGCTCTCGGTGCCGGTCGCCCGCGCGATGGACTGGCCCAGGCTGTCCGAAGTGAGCGGCCCGGTGGCGAAGATCCACTGGCCGTCCTGGGGCAGCTCGGAGACCTCCTCGTGGCTCACCTCGATGTTGGGATGCGCCTTGAGTGCGCGGGTGATCTCTTCGGAGAAGGGCTCCCGGTCGACCGCCAGCGCGCCGCCGGCGGGCAGCCGGTGGTCATAGGCGGTCGAGATCACCAGCCCGCCCGCGGCCTTCATCTCCCAATGAAGCAGCCCCACGGCGTTCTGTTCGTGATCGTCCGAGCGGAAGGAGTTGGAACAGACCATCTCGCCCAGCTTGCCGGTCTTATGGGCGAAGGTGCCCACCTTGGGGCGCATCTCGTGGATCACCACGCGAACGCCCAGATTGGCGGCCTGCCATGCGGCTTCAGAGCCGGCCATGCCGCCGCCCACGATATGCAATGTCTCGGTCATGGGTGGCAGATAGGAAATCCCGCGGCTTTTGTCACTCCTGCGCCCAGTCCGGAGCGCGTTTTTCGAGGAAGGCCTGGATGCCTTCTTCTGTATCGCGGTCGAGCATGTTCTCGACCATGACGGCGCCGGTATAGGCATAGGCCTCAGAGAGCGGCATCTCGAGCTGGCGGTAGAAGGCCGACTTGCCGGTGCGCACCGCGCTGCCGAGCTTGGCGGCGACGGTCCGGGCCAGTTCGTCGGTCGCCTCGGACAGCGCGTTGTCGGGCACGACGCGGTTGACCAGCCCCAGCGCCTCGGCGCGGGGGGCCGCGATGAAGGCGCCGGTGGTCAGCATCTCGAAGGCCTGCTTGCGCGAGACGTTGCGGGTCAGCGCCACCATGGGCGTCGAGCAGAAGAGCCCGATGTTCACCCCGTTCACCCCGAAGCGCGCGCTTTCGGCGGCCACGGCCATGTCGCAGCTCGCGACGAGCTGGCAGCCGGCGGCGGTGGCCAGGCCCTGGACCTCGGCGATCACCGGCTGGGGCAGGGCGGTCACCGCCATCATCATCGCCGCGCAGCGGTCGAAGAGATCCTTGAAGGCCGCGGCGCCGCCGTCGGGCGCGGCGCGGGCGGCGGTCATCTCTTTCAGGTCGTGGCCCGCGCAGAAGGCCCGGCCCGCGCCGCGCAGCACCACCACGCGGATGTCGCGGTCCTCGGCGATGCGCGCCAGCTCCTCGGTCAGCGCGGCGATCATCGCGTCCGACAGCGGGTTCAGCCGCTCGGGCACGTTGAGCGTGAGGTTCGCCACGCCCTCTCTGTCGTCACGTAACAGCACCGGCATCTTGTCCTCCCCTTGCCCTCGCGGCAGCTTACGGGCGGAGCAGGAGGGAGAAAAGCAGGCGATGACAATCAAGGTATCGAAGGAGGAGATGGCGCCCTTCCTCGACGAGGTCTTCCCGCAGGTGCGCGGCATGTTCGGGATCGACCGGCTCGACGAGGAGCTTCTGGTCATGCGGCTCTTCGCCGATGATCGCCACCTGCGCCCCGGCGGCACGGTCTCGGGCCCGGCGATGTTCGGGCTGGCGGATGTCTCGGCCTATGTGGCCACCATGGCGCGCATCGGCCGCGAGGCGCTGGCGGTCACCACCAACTGTTCGATCGATTTCATGCGCAAGCCGGTCTCGGGCGCGGATGTGCTGGCCGAATGCCGGGTCCTGAAGCTCGGCAAGGCGCTGTCGGTCTGCGACGTGCTCCTGTTCTCGGAAGGCACGCCCGAGCCGGTGGCCCGCGCGAATCTGACCTATTCGCTGCCGCCCAAACGCTGAGAGCCCGCCATGTGCGGCGTATGTCGCCCTGGCCCTCGGGGGGCCGCGCAAAAAAAAAAGGCCGAGCACAAAGCTCGGCCGAAGTCCAACAGGGAGGTATGAAGATGATGCGCGGCTGACCGCGCCATCGACATGCTGATGAATTAGTAATCGGTTTTGAGTCGTTCAACTCAAATTATGCCGCAGCTGCATCATGGCCGCTATGCGGTCTCGACATAACCGGGGCTGTCACTCGGTGCCCATCGCCTGCCGCGTGCGCCTGTGGGCGATGATTTCGTCCTGCACGAAGTCGCGGAAGGCTTCTATCCGTTTGGAATGCCGAAGTTCTTCCGGGTAGGCCAAAAACACCGGCACATCGTTGCTTTCAACGTCCGGCAGAACGCGCACGACGGTGGGGAAATCCTCGATGATGTAATCCGGCAACACGCCGATCCCGAGGTTCGAGATCACCGCCTGCAGGACGCCGAAGTAATTGTTCACCGAAAGCGTGGTCTGGACGTCGTAGGTCAGCAGCTCCTGGACCAGGTGCAGGCCCGCCTGAACCTGCGCGGAGCGGGTGTTCTGGCAGATCAGCCGGTGGTCGGCCATGTCCTCGAGCGTCTTCGGCGTGCCGTGCTGTTCGAGGTATTCGGGCGATGCGTAAAGCCGCATGCGGATGTTCATCAGCCGCTTGCGGATCAGGTCGGCCTGCGAGGGCTCCTTCATGCGGATCGCCACGTCGGCCTCGCGCATGGGCAGGTCGAGGACGCGCTCCTCGAGCATCAGGTCGATGTTCAGCTCGGGATACTTGTCATAGAGCTTCGAGAGCCGCGGCGCGAGCCAGAGCGAGCCGAAGCCGGTGGTGGTCGTCACCCGCAGCTCGCCGAAGACCTCTTCCTCGCTGTCGCGGATGCGCGCGGTCGCCGCCTCGATGCGCTTGGCCATGGCCACGGTCGCGTCGAAGAGAAGCTCCCCCTGTTCGGTGAGAATCAGTCCCCGCGCGTGACGGTGAAACAGGGTGGTATCCAGCGCCTCTTCGAGCGCCCGGATCTGCCGCGAGACCGCCGATTGCGACAGGTGCAGGGCATCTCCGGCATGTGTCAGGCTGCCGGCGTCCGCCACCGCGTGAAATATTCTGAGCTTGTCCCAATCCATGGCTTATCTCTTTGACCCACGCTGACCCTCTACGGAAAACATTGCAAAATATAAACATTGCAACGCGCGAATTCGTGCAAATGCACGTCAAAACGCTGTTCAGGTCAGCGATAGTGACCTAAAATCGCCTCAAATGCAGCTACATTAAGTGACGGGAGGCACGCAATGTCGAAGCAAGAGATTTCCCTCGAGGACCGGTTCAACCTGGAGGCCGATCAGGTGCTCCTGAACGGCACCCAGGCGCTGGTGCGGCTGATGCTCACCCAGTCCGCCCGCGACCGGGCGTCGGGGCTGAACACGGCGGGCTACGTCACCGGCTACCGCGGCTCGCCGCTCGGCGCGGTGGACCTGCAGATGAACCGTGCGGCCAAGCACCTGGCCGGCGCCAATGTGCTTTTCCAGGAAGGTCTGAACGAGGACCTGGCCGCGACCCAGCTCTGGGGCAGCCAGCAGGCCGAACTGCGCGGAGAGGGCAAATACGACGGCGTCTTCGGGCTCTGGTACGGCAAGGGCCCCGGCGTCGACCGCTCGGGCGACGTGATGCGCCACGCCAATATGGCCGGCACCTCCAAGCACGGCGGCGTGCTCATGGCCATGGGCGACGACCACACCGGCGAAAGCTCGACCGTCCTGCACCAGTCCGAATGGGCGCTGGTCGACGCCTATATGCCCGTGGTATCGCCCGCGGGCGTGCAGGAGATCCTCGACTACGGCGTCTACGGCTACGCGCTGTCGCGCTACGCGGGGCTCTGGGTCGGGCTCAAGACCATGAAGGACACCGTCGAGGCCACCGCCGTGGTCGACGGCCGCATCGACCGGGTGCGCGCCCTGCCGCCCACCGATTTCGCCATGCCCGAGGGCGGGCTGAACATCCGCCTCGGTGACACGCCGCACCTGCAAGAGGCGCGGATGATCGATTTCAAGCGCTACGCCGCCGAGGCCTTCAGCCATGCCAACAAGATGGACCAGCGGGTCTGGGGCAAGCCGGGCGCCAAGATCGGCTTCGTCGCCGCGGGCAAGAACTGGCTCGACCTGACCCATGCCATGAGCCTTCTGGGCATCGACGCCGCCGAGGCCGAGCGGCTGGGGCTGACGACCTACAAGATCGGCCAGACCTTCCCGCTGGACATGAAGGGCTTCCACGACTGGGCGGAAGACCTCGAGCTGATCGTCATCGTCGAGGAGAAGCGCAAGCTGATCGAGGTGCAGGTCAAGGAGGCGATCTTCGACGACCGCCGCGGCCGCCGCGTCTACGGCTGGTACAAGGGCGGCGCCGGCGGGATGCACCGCGAGGAGCTTTTCCCGACCCGCGGCGCGCTCGATCCGGTCTGGATCGCCGAGAAGCTCGGCGAGATCCTGATCGAGGAGGGGCGCGGCACCGACAGCGTGCAGGCCGGCCTCGCCAAGCTCGCCGAGGCGCGCAAGGCCGACAACGTGCAGGAAATCGCGGCGCGGCTGCCCTATTACTGCTCGGGCTGCCCGCACAACACTTCCACCAAGGTGCCCGAGGGCTCGCGCGGCTACGCCGGGATCGGCTGCCACTACATGGTGCAGTGGATGGACCGCAACACCGAGGGTTTCACCCATATGGGCGCCGAAGGGGCGAACTGGATCGGCGAGGCGCCCTTCTCCAAGACCCCGCATGTCTTCCAGAACCTCGGCGACGGCACCTACAACCACTCGGGCGTGCAGGCGATCCGCGCCGCGCTCGCCGCGGGCACGAACATCACCTACAAGATCCTCTACAACGACGCCGTGGCGATGACCGGCGGGCAGAAGAACGAGGGCGGGCTGACGCCCGACCGCATCGCCCGCGAGCTCGACGCCATGGGGGTCTCCCGGATCGAGGTGGTCTACGACGAGAAGGAAGAGCCCGAACGCTCGGACTTCCCCGGCTCGGTCGGCTGGCACCCCCGCGCCGACATGGAGCACGTCCAGAAGACCCTGCGCGAGGTCGAGGGCGTCTCGGCGATCATCTACGTGCAGACCTGCGCCGCCGAGAAGCGCCGCCGCCGCAAGCGCGGGCTTTTCCCCGATCCCGACACCCGGGTCTTCATCAACGAGGAGGTCTGCGAGGGCTGCGGCGACTGCGGCGTGCAGTCGAACTGCGTCTCCATCGTCCCGAAGGAGACCGAGTTCGGCCGCAAGCGCGCGATCGACCAGTCGTCCTGCAACAAGGATTACTCCTGCCTGCGCGGCTTCTGCCCCTCCTTCGTGACCCTGACCGGCGCGCGCCGGAAGAAGGACGCGGGCACCGACATCGACCTGCCGCATCTGCCCGAGCCCCAGCTGCCCGAGATCGGAAAGACCTGGAACATGGTGATCACCGGCGTCGGCGGCACCGGCGTGGTGACCGTGGGCGCGGTGCTGGCCCAGGCCGCCCAGATCGACGGCAAGGGTGCCGGCATGATGGAGATGGCCGGCCTCGCCCAGAAGGGCGGCGCGGTGCATATCCACCTGCGGCTGGCCCAATCGCCCGACGACATCAGCGCGATCCGCGTCGCCACCGGCGAGGCCGACACGCTGATCGGCGGCGACCTGGTGGTCTCGGCGGGCTCCAAGACGCTGGGGCTGACGGCCACGGGCCGCACCGGCGGCGTGGTCAACAGCCACGAGATCATCACCGGCGATTTCACCCGCAACACCGAGTTCACCCTGCCGGCGGACCAGCTGCGCCTCGCGGTCGAGCGGCGCCTGCGCGACGACGTGGTCTTCTTCGATGCCTCGGAGCTGGCCCGCGCGGTCATGGGCGACTCGATCTTCTCGAACACCATGCTGCTCGGCGCGGCCTGGCAGCTCGGGCGCATCCCGCTGCCGCATGAGGCGATCAAGCAGGCGATCGAGCTGAACGGCGCCGCGGTCGAGGGCAACCTGCGCGCCTTCGAGATCGGCCGCTGGGCGGCGCTGCACCCCGAGGAGGCGGACAGCATCTCGGCCCCCAAGGTCGTCGCCAAGCCAAAGACGCTGGACGAGCGCATCGAGGCCCGCGCGCGGCACCTGGTCGACTACCAGGGCAAGCGGCTGGCCAAGCGCTACCGCGCGCGGCTCGAGGGCATCTCCGACCCGCGCCTCAAGGAGGCGGTCGCCAAGGGCTACCACAAGGTCCTGGCCTACAAGGACGAATACGAGGTCGCACGGCTGCATCTCGCGACCCGCGAGAAGGCCCGCCAGGAGTTCGGCGGCGACTTCAAGATGTCGTTCCACCTCGCGCCGCCGCTCCTGTCGAAGGAGGGCAGCGACGGGCGCCCGCAGAAGAAGCAGTATGGCGAGGGCATGCTGCGCTGGTTCGGGATCATGGCGCGGATGAAGATGCTGCGCGGCACGCCGCTCGATCCCTTCGGCCATTCCGAGGAGCGCCGCAGCGAACGCGCGCTGATCAAGCAGTACGAGGCCGACATGGCCGAATGGCTGCCGCAGGCCGACGACAAGCGCATGGAGGCGCTGGTGGCCCTGGCCGAGCTGCCGCTCTCGATCCGCGGCTTCGGCCCGGTCAAGGCGGATAATCTCGCCCGCGCCGAGAAGCGCCGCGAAGAGATCCTGGCCGCGCTCCGGGCCGGCGGGGCCGATTTTGCCAAGGCGGCGGAGTAGCCGCGCCCTCGGGCCGCGCGGGGGGCAGCCTCGCGCGGTCCGCAGGCCCTTTTGTCATCGGGCTGTTACGTGAATGTCGCAAACCCGCCGCCAGCCTCATCCCCACTTGGAAGGACAGCGCGCGTGATCATGCCCGATCCCCAGGTCGCCCGCGACATCAGCTACGCCCATTCCGCCCGCAGCCGCGGCGGCAGGGCGCTGATCCGCTTCATGGAGAACGCCACCGGCCGGCCCCGGATGATCCGCCGCGCGGCGGGTTACGAGCGCGACGTCGCGGGTGGCGCGGACTTCTGGCAGGTCATGGTGGCGCGCTACGGCCTCAGCCTCGAAGTGGCGGGCGGCAGCCTCGACAACATCCCCCGCGAGGGCCCGCTGGTCCTCGTGGCGAACCATCCCTACGGCATCCTCGACGGGCTGATGCTGGGGCATCTCCTCTCGGCGCAGCGCGGCGATTTCCGCATCCTCGCGCACAAGGTCTTCCAGAAGGCCGCCGACCTCGACCGGGTGATCCTGCCGGTCAACTTCGACGACACCAAGGAGGCCGTGGCCGAGAACCTCGCCGTGCGCCGCGAGGCGCTGGACTACCTCGGGCAGGGCGGGGCGATCGGGGTCTTCCCGGGCGGCACCGTCTCGACCGGGCTCACGCCTTTTGCCCGGCCGATGGACCCGGGCTGGCGCAGCTTCACCGCGCGGATGATCGCCAAGTCCGATGCCACCGTGGTGCCGGTCTATTTCGACGGGCAGAACTCGCGGCTCTTCCAGCTCGCGAGCCACCTGCATTACACGCTGCGCATGGGGCTTCTGATCCGCGAGTTCCGCCGGCGGGTCGACAAGCCGGTGCGGCTGGTGGTCGGCGCGCCGATCCCGCGCGCCGAGATCGCCGCCCGCGCGGGCGATGCGCGGGCGATGATGGATTTCCTCCGCAAATCCACATATGAGCTGTCCCCGACACCGCTCCGGCCCGATCTTGCGGGCTACGAGTTCGAGAGCAGACACCGCCCGCGGCCCAATCCCTGAAGGGCGCGCGCGGCCCAGAGGGCAGGACGTGACGATGGCGATTGGCGTGTTCGATTCGGGGCTCGGCGGCCTCACCGTGCTCGAGGCCGTGACCCGGAGGCTGCCCGACCAGCCTTTCGTCTACTACGGCGACAACGCCAACACGCCTTACGGCACCCGCGAGGCGCAGGACATCTACGAGCTGACCACCCGCGGGGTCGAACGGCTCTGGGACGAGGGCTGCGACCTGGTGATCCTGGCCTGCAACACCGCCTCGGCGGCCGCGCTGCGCCGCATGCAGGAGACCTGGGTGCCCCGCGACAAGCGCGTGCTGGGGGTCTTCGTGCCGCTGATCGAGGCGCTGACCGAACGGCAGTGGGGCGACAACTCGCCTCCGCGCGAGGTGGCGGTGAACTCGGTCGCGCTTTTCGCCACGCCCGCCACCGTGCGCAGCCGGGCCTTCCAGCGCGAGCTGTCCTTCCGGGCGGTCGGTGTCGACGTCGAGGCCCAGGCCTGCGGCGGGCTGGTCGACGCCATCGAGGAAGGCGACATGATCCTGGCCGAGGCGCTGGTGCGCAGCCATGTCGACGCGCTCAAGCGCAAGATGCCCGACCCGCAGGCGGCGGTCTTGGGCTGCACCCATTACCCGCTTCTGGAAGAGGTCTTCCGCGATGCGCTGGGCCCCGAGGTCTCGGTCTATTCCCAGCCCTCGGTGGTGGCCGAGAGCCTCGCCGACTACCTCGCGCGGCACCCCGAGATGGGCGGGCGCGGCAGCGCCCCGCGCTACCTGACCACCGGCGACGCGCGCCGGGTCTCGGGTCAGGCCACGCGCTTTCTCCGACGCGAGATCGCCTTCGACGCCGCCTGATCCCGCCACACCGCCAGAAAAGACGCCAGAATGACCAAGAACATCGCCATCATCGGGGCCTCGGGCTACACCGGGGCCGAACTTGTCCGGCTGATCGCCACCCATCCCGAGCTGAAGATCCGGGCCCTTGCCGCCAACTCCAAGGCGGGCCAGAGCATGGCCCAGGTCTTCCCGCATCTGCGGCATCTCGACCTGCCGGACCTGGTGACCTGGGAAGAGATCGACTTCTCGGGCATCGACCTGTGCTTCTGCGCCCTGCCGCACAAGACCAGCCAGGAGGTCATCGCCGCGCTGCCCGGGCATCTGAAGATCGTCGATCTTTCCGCCGACTTCCGCCTGCGCGACCCCGTAGCCTACAAGCGCTGGTACGGCAACGACCACGCCGCGCCCGAGCTGCAGGCCGAGGCGGTCTACGGGCTGACCGAGTTCTACCGCGCGCAAATTGCCGAGGCCCGGCTGGTCGCGGGCACCGGCTGCAACGCCGCGACCGGGCAATACGTGCTGCGCCCGCTGATCGCCGCGGGGGTGGTGGACCTCGACGACATCATCCTGGACCTGAAGTGCGGCGTCTCCGGGGCCGGGCGGTCGCTGAAAGAGAACCTCCTACACGCCGAGCTTTCCGAGGGGACCAACGCCTATGCCACCGGCGGCACCCACCGGCACCTGGGCGAGTTCGACCAGGAGTTCTCCGACATCGCGGGCCGCGAGGTGAAGATCCGCTTCACCCCGCATCTCATCCCGATGAACCGCGGGATCCTGGCCACCGCCTATCTCAAGGGCGAGGCCGAGGCGATCCATGCCGCGCTGACCGAGGCCTATGCCGAGGAGCCCTTCCTCGAGGTGTTGCCCCTGGGCGAGACGCCCTCGACCCACCATGTGCGGGGCTCGAACTTCTGCCACCTGGGCGTGGTCGCCGACCGCATCCCGGGCCGCGCGCTGGTGGTCGCGGCGCTCGACAACCTGACCAAGGGCTCCTCGGGCCAGGCGTTGCAGAACGCCAACCTGATGCTGGGCCTGCCCGAGACGACGGGCCTGATGCTGGCGCCCTGCTACCCCTGAGCCGCAACCGAAAGCGCCGCCCTGAATGGGCGGCGCGCATCGCGTAAAACCGTTTGTCCCGAGAGGCTTGCGCCCGCGCTTAACGCGGGGCCATGGCCGCCACGATGGCGCTCAGCGCCTGCGCCGGATCCTCGGCGCGCCAGATCTCCTCGCCGACGGAGATGAAGTCCACGACCGGGGCCAGCCCCTGCGCGGTCTCGGGCGAAAGCCCGCCCTCGGCCACCACCGGGATCTCGATCATCTGCGACCACCACTCGAAGATCTCGCGCTCGGCCAGCCGGCCGTCGCCAAGCGCGGCGCCCGCCACCGGGCCGAAGCTGACGTAATCCGCCCCGGCCTCGCCGGCGGTCATGCCGTCGTGCCGCGAGGTGCCGCAATGGGCCCCGACGATGGCGTCGCTGCCCAGCTCCTTGCGCGCGGCCCGGACCGAGCGCGCCCCGTCGGTCAGATGCACCCCGTCGAGCCCGAGCCTTTCGGCCAGCACGATATGGGTGTCGATCACCAGGGCGATGTCATGGGCATGGGCCACCTCGCGCACCTGGTCGGCGGCGCGGGTCAGGATGTCCTCGTCGCGGGTCGCCAGCGAAAGCCGCAGGCAGGCGACCTCCTCGGCGTCGAGCACCCGCGACAGCGCCTCGGGAAAGGCGAAGAGGTCGATCTCCGGCGGGGTGACCAGGTAGATTTGCGGGCGATCGGTCTCGGCCATGGCGCGCGCTCCTTCAGACTGCCGCGACCTCTTATCGAAAGCCAAAGCGGCTGACCAGACGTGGCGCGCGCGGCGTTTCAGCCAAAGGGGGCAGGGCGGCGATGCTTGCGGGGGCGCGGCGGCGCGGCTATAGGCGCGCCATGCCCAGCCCGACGCCCCAACCCGACTACGTTCTCGTGCGCCCGCAGATGGGCGAAAACATCGGCGCGGCGGCGCGGGCGATGTGGAACTTCGGGCTCGACCGGATGCGGCTGGTCGCCCCGCGTGACGGCTGGCCCAACCCCGCCGCCGACGCCATGGCCAGCGGCGCCGGGCGGCTTCTGGACGAGGCGCAGGTCTATCCCAGCACCGCCGAGGCCGTGGCCGACGCCGATTTCGTCCTGGCCACCACCGCCCGGCCGCGCGGGCTGACGAAGCCGGTCTATTCCCCCGAAGCGGCCCTGGCCGAGACCGCCGAGCGCACCGCTCGCGGCGAGCGGGTGGCGGTGCTTTTCGGGCCCGAGCGCGCGGGGCTCGAGAACGCCGATATCGCGCTGGCCAACGGCATCGTCTCGGTGCCGGTGAACCCGGAGTTCCCCTCGCTCAACCTGGCGCAATGCGTGCTGCTGACCGCCTACGAATGGCGCCGCGCCACCGCCGAGGTCACCCCGCGCGCCACCGCGCTGGCGGGCACCGACTGGGCCAACCAGGCCGAGGTCTCGGCCCTCGCGCGGCACTACGAGGAACGCATGGACGCGGCCGGCTTCTTCTTCCCCGAGCACAAGGCCGAGGGCATGAAGCTCAACCTCCGCAACCTCTGGAGCCGCATGCCGCTGACCCGCTCGGACGTGCAGACCCTGCACGGCATCCTGCGTCAAATGGTGCGGTGGAAAGACCGGGGGGGCTGACTTGAAGCCCCATGTCCCCGGGCCTACTGTCCAGCCGACATCTGCCGAGGGCCTTTTCCATGAGCAAATCCCGCAAGCTGTTTGAGGAAGTCGGCGCGGAAAGCGCCAAGGACCGCCCGCGCGAGACCGGCCTGATCGACAAGGGCCGGCGTGGCGCGCGGGGCGCGATCCGGGTCTGGCTGATGATGCTCTTCGGGCTGGTCGCGCTGATGATCCTGATCGGCGGTCTGACCCGGCTGACCGACAGCGGGCTGTCGATCACCGAATGGGCGCCGGTGGCCGGGGCGCTGCCGCCCATGGATGCGGCCACCTGGAACCAGGAGTTCGAAAAGTATAAGCAGATACCGGAGTATCGCCTGCAAAACGTCGGAATGACGTTGCAGGAGTTCAAGTTCATCTACTGGTGGGAATGGGGCCACCGGCAGCTCGGTCGGGTCGTGGGCCTGGTCTGGGCGGTGGGTTTCCTGGGCTTCCTGGCCACCCGCAGCATCCCGCCGGGCTGGACCGGGCGGCTCTTCCTGCTGGGCGTCCTCGGCGGCACGCAAGGCGCCATCGGCTGGTGGATGGTCTCCTCGGGGCTTTCGGGCGACCGGATCGACGTGGCGAGCTACCGGCTGGCGACGCATCTCGGGCTCGCCTTCGTGATCCTCGGGGTGATCTCCTGGCAGGTCTTCCAGCTTGGCCAGCCCGAGCGCGAGCTGCTCCAGCGCCGCCGCAACCGCGAGGGCAAGCTCTTCTCCATGGGCACCGGGCTCATGCATTTCGTCTTCCTGCAGATCCTCCTGGGGGCGCTGGTCGCGGGCATCGACGCGGGCCGCAACTACACCGACTGGCCGCTCATGGCCGGCGGGATCTTCCCGCCCACGCCCTTCGAGATCGAGCCGATCTGGCGCAACTTCTTCGAGAACGCGGGCACCGTGCAGTTCATGCACCGCGTCGCGGGCTACCTGCTGTTCATCTTCGGCCTGGTCGCCTGGCTGCGCGCGCGCCGCTCGCCCAATGCCGACACGCGCTTCCGCTTCAACGCGGTCATGGCGATGATGACCCTGCAGATGGTGCTGGGCGTGGTCACCGTGCTTTACGGCGCGCCGCTCGAGATCGCCATCGTGCACCAGCTCGGCGCCGTGGCGCTCTGGGTGCTGATCATCCGCGCGCGCTTCGGCGCGGGCTACCCGAAACCGCAATCCCTGCGAGGCCAAGCATGACCGCCTATTCCGATCTCATGGCATTCCAGCGCGAGACCGAGGCCCTGGCCCAGGTGGCCGGGCGGCTCGGCTGGGACCAGGAGACCGTGATGCCCAGGGGCGCCGCCGACCAGCGGGCCGAGGAGATGGCCGCCATGGAGGCCATGCTGCACGCCCGCCGCATCGACCCGCGCATCCCCGAATGGCTCGACCGGATCGAGGAGGGTGCGCTGGACGAAGTGGCCCGCGCCAACCTGCGCGAGATCCGCCGGGCGCATGTCCGCACCGCCAAGGTGCCGGCGAAACTGGCCGCGGAGCTGGCCCGCGTGACCTCGGTCGCCCAGGGCGTCTGGGCCGAAGCCCGCGCGAAGGACGACTTCCAAGCCTTTGCGCCGACGCTGAAAAACGTCCTGGCGCTGAAGCGCGAAGAGGGCGCGGCCCTGGCCGATGGGGGCCATGTCTACGACGCGCTTCTCGACGATTACGAGCCCGGCGCGACGGCCGAGAGCCTCGACGCGATGTTCGGCGCGCTGCGCCCGCGCCTCGTGGCGCTGCGCGAAAAGGTCCTGGGCGCACCACAGCCGCAGGCGCTCAGCGGGCAGTTCGACGAGAGCCGCCAGATACAGCTCTCGCGCCAGATCGCCAAGGTCTTCGGCTACGACATGAGCCGGGGCCGCGTCGACAAGGCGGTGCATCCCTTCTCCTCGGGCTCGGGCATGGACGTGCGGATCACCACCCGCACCGCCGAGGACGACCCGTTCAACTGCCTGTATTCGACCATCCACGAGGTCGGCCACGGCAGCTACGAGCAGAACATCGACCCCGCGCATCTCCTGACGCCGATCGGGCAGGGCGCCTCCATGGGCGTGCACGAAAGCCAGAGCCGGATCTACGAGAACCAGCTCGGCCGCTCCGAGGCCTTCTGCTCCTGGCTGCACGCGCGGATGACCGAGGCCTTCGGCCCGCTGGGCGTCGAGGATGCGCGCGGCTTCTACCGGGCGGTGAACCGGGTCCACAACGGCTACATCCGCACCGAGGCGGACGAGGTGCAATACAACCTGCATGTGCTGCTGCGCTACGATCTCGAACGCGCGCTGATCTCGCGTGATCTCGAGGTGGCGGACCTCGAGGTGGCCTGGAACGACCGTTTCGAGGCGGACTTCGGCTACAAGGTCGACCGCGCCTCGAACGGCGTCCTGCAGGACGTGCATTGGTCGGTCGGGCTGATCGGCTACTTCCCGACCTACACGCTGGGCAATGTCTACGCGGGCTGCCTGCACCAGGCGCTGCGGCAGGCGGTGCCGGGCCTCGACGGGGACCTGGCCAAGGGCGATTTGTCGAGCGCCACCAACTGGCTGCGCGACAAGGTTCAGGTGCACGGAGGGCGCTTCACCCCGCGCGAGACGATCCGCAACGCCACCGGCGCCGAGCCCGAGGAAGGCCCGCTGCTGGATTACCTCGAGGCGAAGTTCGGCGACCTTTACGATCTGTAAAAGGCGGGCCTTCGGGCCCGCGCCGCACCCCGGCGACACCCCTAAGTGACCCACAAAAAAAACGGCCCCCTTGGGGGCCGCGTCAGGTCTACGGTGTGCAAGTGTGGTGCCTGTGGCCTGAAGGGCTGCCCGCCGAAATAAGCGGACCACGCAAGACGGCGCGTCATGGAGGACGCGAGACCCCGCAGCACAAGCGGAACTGGTTACCGGGAAACTGAACTCTAGCGAAAAGAGTTACCGTCTTTGCCGTGCCCGGCAAGATGCGGGCCATCAAACCCGCGCTTGCAGAAATGGGAGGTCAGGCGCTGCGGCGGAACTTGCGCTGCGTGCCTTCGATCTGGCTGAAGCAATACATGATCCAGTCGACCACCCGGCGCATCACCGGGTCCGAGCGGCGGGTCTCGTGATACATCACCCAGAACTCCGCCTCGTAGGAGGGCAGCGTGGGGTCCGCATAGGTCAGATCCGGGTCGTTCAGCGCCATGACGTCGGGCAGGGGGCCGCAAAGGCCGGTGACCTTGATCAGCCCGTAGAGCGCGCCGAAATTCTCGGTCCGCACCACCGGGTCGCAGCCCATGGCATCGAGCGCCATCTTCTGCACCGGGGTCTCGTCGAAGGCCTCGGCGAGGCCGATCCAGCCCTTGCCCTCCTGCGGGCCGGCGACGGTGCGGAAGAGGTTGAAGTTCAGCGCCCCGGCCTTGCGGGTGATGATCCGCCCGGCCTCGGGCGCGCCGAACTGCACCACCACGTCATGTTCGCCCAGCCCCTCGCGGATGAGCCGGTCGTTGAAGGTGATCTCGATGCCGGCGAGGTCCGCCGCGCGCTCCTGGATGAAGGGGATCAGCACCTGCGAGGTGATCACCGGCGGCGAGCCGATGGTGATCGGCACCACGTGGTCGCTGCCCGCCGAGGCGCGGGCGTTGAGCGCGGTCTGCAGCTCCCCGTCGAAGGTCTGGGCCAGTTCGATCAGCTTCTCCACCGAGGAGGAGGGCTGCCAGCCATGGGCGGTCTTCACGAAGGCGGCTTCGCCCAGCGTCTCGGAGAGCCGTTCGATCCGGCGCGAGACGGTGGCCGTGTTGGTGCCCAGCATCTTGGCGGCGGCGGTCATCGTGCCGGTGCGCGCCAGCGCCACGAGAAATCGGAGGTCGTCCCAGTTGTCCATGATCGCGCGGATCCCCAAACTGCCTGCCGTGCCCGGGGTGCGCCGCGGCGTCCTCCGGGGCAGAGAGACCGCGTTCAACCGACGCGGCACACCGATTGGATCGAGGTGTTTCTGCGGTTGCAATATCGCAGGGAGATCGCAATCGCGCAATTGCAAAAAGCGTTAAGTCTGGGTTTCGGGTCGGGTTTTCGGGGGCGGGGTGCCACGCGGTTGGCCCGGCGCCCGAGACAAAAGCGGCCCGACCTTGCGGCCGGGCCTGCTTGTCTGCCTGTCCAGAGGGCCCGCGCGGCCCGGCCCGTCAGCTCTCCTCGGAGCCCGCCGCGCCGTCGCCTTCGCCCTCGGCCTCTTCGTCCTGTTCGGCGATCCAGGCCACGGAGACCACGGTCTCGTCCTTGCCGGTGTTGAAGACCTTCACCCCGCCGGCCGAGCGCGACCGGAAGGAGATGCCCTCGATCGGCACCCGGATCGACTGCCCGCGCGAGGTGGCGAGCATGATCTGGTCGTCGATCTCGACCGGGAAGGCCGCCACGACCGGGCCGCCGCGCATGCTCTTGTCCATGGCCTGCACGCCCATGCCGCCGCGCCCGCGCACCGGGTAGTCATGGCTCGACGAGAGCTTGCCGGTGCCGCCCGCGGTGATCGTCAGGATCAGGTTCTCGGCCGCCGACATCTCGGCGTAGCGCTCCTGCGGCAGCGGGCTGTCGGCATTGCCGTTCTCGTCCTCGTCGGCCTCGCCCTCCTCGGTGACGCCGGCCATCAGGCGGCGCATCTTGAGGTAGGCGGCGCGTTCGTCGGAATCCGCCTCGAAGTGCCGGATCACCGCCATGGAGACCACGTGGTCGCCGTTGGTCAGCCGGATGCCCCGGACGCCGGTGGACTTGCGGCCCTTGAAGACCCGCACGGCGGTGGTCGGGAAGCGGATCGCCCGGCCGCTGTCGGTGACCAGCATCACGTCGTCCTCTTCCGAGGCGATGCGCGCGTTCACCAGGCTCACGTCCTCGGGCAGATCCATGGCGATCTTGCCGTTGCGCATGACATTGGTGAAATCCGACAGGGCGTTGCGGCGCACGTCGCCCGCCGAGGTGGCGAAGACGATCTGCAGGTCGGCCCATTCCTCCTCGGGGCGGTCGACCGGCATGATCGCCGCAATCGAGACGCCCGTCGGGATCGGCAGGATGTTGACGATCGCCTTGCCCTTCGAGGTCCGCCCGCCGAGCGGCAGCCGCCAGGTCTTGAGCTTGTAGACCATCCCGTCGGTGGTGAAGAACAGAAGCTGGGTGTGGGTATTGGCCACGAAGAGCGTGGTGACCGCGTCGTCTTCCTTCAGCTGGCCGCCCGAGAGCCCCTTGCCGCCGCGCTTCTGGCTGCGGAAATCGGCCAGCGGCGTGCGCTTGATGTAGCCGCCCTGGGTCACGGTGACGACCATGTCCTCGCGCTCGATGAGGTCCTCGTCCTCCATGTCGCCGGACCATTCGACGATCTCGGTGCGGCGCGGCACGGCGAAGAGGTCGCGGACCTCGCGCAGCTCGTCGGAGATGATGCCCATGATGCGCTCGCGCGAGCCGAGGATCTCGAGGTATTCCTTGATCTTGCCGGCCAGCTCCTCGAGCTCGTCGGTGACCTCCTTGACGCCGAGCTGGGTCAGGCGCTGCAGGCGCAGCTCGAGGATCGCGCGGGCCTGCGCCTCGGAGAGGTTGTAGGTCCCGTCGTCGTTCATCGTATGCGTCGGGTCGTCGATCAGCCGGATGTAGGGCGCGATCTCCTCGGCGGGCCAGCGCCGGGTCATCAGCTTCTCGCGGGCCTCGGCGGCATCCTGCGAGGCGCGGATCGTGGCGACCACCTCGTCGACGTTCGAGACCGCGACCGCCAGACCGCAGAGGATATGGCTGCGCTCGCGCGCCTTGCGCAGCAGGTAGGCAGTGCGCCGGGCGACCACTTCCTCGCGGAAATCGATGAAGGAGGTCAGGAACTTGCGCAGGGTGAGCTGCTCGGGCTTGCCGCCGTTCAGCGCCAGCATGTTGCAGCCGAAGGAGGTCTGCATGGGCGTGAAGCGGAAGAGCTGGTTCAGGACCACGTCCGGGGTGGCGTCGCGCTTCAGCTCGACCACCACCCGGACGCCCGAGCGGTCGCTCTCGTCCTGGACGTGGGCGATGCCCTCGATCTTCTTGTCGCGCGCGGCCTCGGCGATCTTCTCGATCATCGCCGATTTGTTCACCTGGTAGGGGATCTCGTCGATGACGATGGCATAGCGGTCGCGGCGCAGCTCCTCGACCCGGGTCTTGGCGCGGATGATCACCGAGCCGCGGCCCTCGAGATAGGCTTTGCGCGCGCCCGAGCGGCCCAGCATCAGCCCGCCGGTCGGGAAGTCGGGGCCGGGGACATACTGGATCAGCTGCTCGGTCGAGAGGTCCGGCTCGTCGATCAGCGCCAGCGTCGCCTCGACCACCTCGCCGAGGTTGTGCGGCGGGATGTTGGTCGCCATGCCGACGGCGATGCCGCCCGCGCCGTTGACCAGCATGTTCGGGAAACGCGCCGGCAGGACGGTGGGCTCGCGGTCCTTGCCGTCGTAGTTGTCCTGGAAGTCGACCGTGTCCTTGTCGATGTCGGCCAGCAGGTAGCTCGCCGGCTTGTCCATGCGCACCTCGGTGTAGCGCATGGCCGCCGGGTTGTCGCCGTCCATGGAGCCGAAGTTGCCCTGGCCGTCGAGAAGCGGCAGCGACATCGAGAAGTCCTGCGCCATGCGCACCAGCGCGTCGTAGATCGCGCTGTCGCCGTGGGGGTGGTATTTACCCATGACGTCGCCCACGGGACGGGCCGACTTGCGGTAGGCCTTGTCGTGGGTGTTGCCGGTCTCGTGCATGGCATAGAGGATCCGCCGGTGCACCGGCTTCAGCCCGTCGCGCAGGTCCGGGATCGCCCGGCTCACGATCACGCTCATGGCGTAATCGAGGTAGGACGACTTCATCTCGTCGAGAATGGAGATCGAGGGCCCGCTCGGGGCCGCCGGCTCGGGCGGCGTCTGGCCTTCGTTTTCAGGCGGTTCGGGGGTATCGGTCACGGATGCGGTCTGCCTGTGAATATTCTATATGTTGTTGATCTCTGTATAACAGACCGCAACAGAAAGGTGCAATGCGCCGCGCGATTTCCGCATGTGTTGGCAGCCGACAGGGAGTGATGCTAACAACCTGTTTTTGTTGATTTTTCAGCGCTTCGTGGCAAGGATTCTTCTCCCAGAGGTCAACGAGGAGAAAAAAATGGCTGCGAGCGAGACCGAACTCATGCTGCAGGGCTACGGGCTGACGACGGCGGAGATATTCTACCGCATGCCCGACTACAAGAACGTGCTGAACACCTTCGTCTGGCAGGAATACGACCTGGCGCCGGATCACCCCAAGCTCTTCGGCTTCATCGAGTTCTGGCAGGACCGTATCGAGGGCCCGCTGCATTCGGTGCGCTTCACCCACCGCAAGATGATCGCGCCGGGAGAGTGGCGCAGCGTGGTGGGCGAGCTGTCCTATCATTGAGGGGTCGCGCGGGGCTTCGGGCCCTGCGGGGCTTTGAGCGGTAGGCTGTGGGCGCGCGCGGTGGGGTGCGGTCGTCTCGATCACGCCCTCCCAGCGAGGGTGCGCAGGTCTCCACGACGCCTGATCTCGCGCTCTCAGGAAAGGCGCGCAGGGCTCCACTGCATCCGGCCCCGCCCTCTCATTGAAGGCGCGCAGATCTCCACTGCGCCCGATCCCGCCCTCTCAGAAAGGGCGCGCACCGGACCGGGGGCCGGCGCTGCCGACCTCTGAGCTGCGCGCTTTATCCACACAAGGTCAGGACTAGGGGATAGCTAAGCGCGCCACCCGAAAGAGCGCCGGCCCAAGGGGCCGGTCCGGCGCGCGCCCGGCACCTTCGGTGCTATTCGGGCGCAAGGGGGTGGGCTGGGGTTTGAGGCGTCTTGAGCGGGTTTGGGCGAGGGGATGCGGCAGGGAAGGCTCCGGTGCGCACCGTGCCCTAGGCGCTGCGCTTCGAGGTAAGGTCATGTCCCGAGCCGCAATCCGCACCACCGCGCGCCGGCAGCGTCACCATCCGCAGGCCCACTCACGCTCGAAAGCGACCGCAACCGATACTGCGCCACATCGCCCACATCCCCCGCAGCACCAAGCCTCCCGCTGCCGCCGCACATCCCCCGCAGCCACCAAGCCCCCGGCTCACGCCCCCTTCGCGCCGAGCCCCAGCTCCATCAGCGCCCGTCGCAGGGGCGCTGCGTCGTGCAACAGCCCCAGGCCCTTGGCGCGCGCCGCCTGCAGCATCGGCAGGCCCTGCTGCGAGGCGCGGTTCAGCACCGCGATCCCCTGCATCCGCAGCTTGATATCCGGCGCCCGCCGCCGTGCGTAATTCGACAGCATGGCGGCATCACCCAGACCCTCGGGCCGGGCCTCGGCCAGCTCCAGGAGCGTCGCGAGATCCTTCAGCGACATGTTCAGCCCCTGCGCGCCGATCGGCGGCATGACATGGGCGGCCTCGGCCACCAGCGCCAGCCGCTCGCCCGCCAGCCGCTCGGCGGACTGGATCACGATGGGCCAGAGCGTGCGCCGCGAGGCCAGGCGCAAGGGCCCGTACATCGCCGCCGACCGCGCGGTCATCTCGGCCTCGAACTCCGCGGTCTCGAGCCCCGCCAGCCGCTCGGCCTCGCCCGCCCCGGTCATCCAGACCACCGCCGAGGAGGGGCGCCCCTCGAAATCCGGCAGCGGCACCAGGGTGAAGGGCCCGCCCTCGCGGTGGATCTCGGTCGAGACATTGCCATGCGGCGCCGCATGGGTGACCGCGAAGGCCAGGGCCTTCTGGCCGAAGCGCGTGGTCGAGACGCCGATGCGCGCGGCCTCGCGCATGGGCGAGCCGCGCCCGTCGGCGGCCACCACCAGCCGGGCCCGGACGCGGGTGCCGTCCGACAGCCCGACCCGCGCCTCGCGGGTGCGGGTGAAGAGCCGCTCTGTCGCGGTGCCGGGCCGGTAGTCGACCCCGGGCAGATCCTCCAGCGCCGCGGCCATCTCGCGGCGCAACAGCCAGTTCGGCAGGTTCCAGCCAAAGGGCGCCTCGGAGATGTCGCCGGCGTCGAAATCGCGGGTCATCACCGGGTCCTGGCTGGCGTCGGCGATGCGCATGATCTGCAGGGGCGTGGCGTGATCCGCGAGCCGCTCCCAGAGCCCGGCGCGCGCGAGGAAGGCCCGCGCGGGCTGCAGGAAAGCGGTAGTGCGCAGGTCGGCGCCCTCGGCGGCGCGGTCGGTCACCGGCGGCGCGGGGTCGACCACGCAGACCGAGAAACCCGCCCGTCCGAAGGCCGAGGCGGCGGTCAGCCCGGCGATGCCTCCGCCCGAGATCAGGATGTCGACGTCCATGCTCATGCCTTTCGTTTTGCGGAAAGTTAGGCGCGGCGCGCGGCTGGGACCAGACCCGCGCGGGCCTTTGCCGCAGCCGCGCAGGACAGCCGTTCCGTCATGCCAGGCTTGCGACGCCGCACTGCCCGGGCGCCCTCAGTCCACCCGCGCAGGCTTTCACCGCCCGCCCGATCTCAGACCACCCGCCCGAGGAACCCCGCGAGGTCGTCGGTGTGGAACTGGATGTGCTCGGCCGGGGCGGGCTCGGGCGCCACATGCACCGTGCGCATCCCCATGGCATGCGGCGCGGCGAGGTTGCGCGGGTCGTCCTCGAACATCGCCGCGCGGGTCGGCTCGATGCCGTCGCGCGCCAGGATCGCCTCGAAGGCGCGGCGCTCGGGCTTCGGGGCGAAATCCGCGTGTTCGACGCCGTAGACCGCGTCGAAGAGCCCCTCGAGCCCGCGTGCCTCGATCACCCGGCGGGCATAGGGCGCGGTGCCGTTGGTGTAGACGATGCGCCGCCCGGGCAGCGCGGCGATGCCCGCGGCGAGCCCCGGGTCGGGCGTCAGCCCGTCGAAGGAGATGTCGTGCACATCGACCAGGTAGCCCTCGGGCGAGACGCCGTGCAGCGCCATGAGCCCGGCCAGCGTGGTGCCGTAATCCGCCCAGTAGCGCTTGCGCAGGCGGTTGGCCTCGTCGCGGGTGACATTGATCTCGCGCATCATCCAGTCGGTCATGCGCACCTCGATCTGGTCGAAAAGGCGCGCCTCGGGCGGATAAAGCGTGTTGTCGAGGTCGAAGATCCAGGTCTCGACGTGGGAAAAGCGTGACTTCATGGCCTCCGAGCTAAGCCGATGCGCGGGGATGCGCAATGGCGGGCATTGCCAGCGGGGCGCGCCGGGGCCTATCGTCACCCGGTTCGGTTCACAAATTCATCATGCGAGACAAACCCTTGCCCCAGCGCGACGCCTATTCGCTGATCCTCGAAGCCATCGACATGGGCACCTTCCGCCCCGGGGACCGACTGGTCGAGAGCGACCTGGCCGAACGCTTCGGCGTCTCCCGCACGCCGATCCGCGAGGCGCTGCAGCGGCTCGAGACGCAGTCGCTCCTGACCCGCGACGGGCGCTCGCTGATCGTGGCCTCGCTCGATCACAACCAGATGTCCGAGCTTTACGCCGTGCGCACCGAGCTCGAGGGGCTGGCCGCACGGCTCGCGGCGCGCCACGCCACCGAGGAAGAGATCGAGGTGCTGGGCGGCATGGTCGAGGAGGACCGCGCGCGGCTCTCCGATCCTTCGGCGCTGTCCCGCGCCAACCGGCGGTTTCACAAGCAGATCCACCTGGCCTCGCACAACCGCTTCCTGGTGCAGCAGCTCGACCTGGTGCATCGCTCCATGGCGCTGATGGCGACCACGTCGCTCGCCGCCGAGGGGCGGGGCGAGAAGGCGCTGGCCGAACACGCCAGCATCGTCGACGCGATCCGGCGGCGCGACGAGGATGCCGCCTACCGGGCGCTGCGCGATCATATCTCGGTGGCCTTCGTGACCCGGTTGAAGCTCGACGCCGCGCGCGACGGGTGAACGGGGAGCTCCGGCGGGGCGGCAGCGCATCGCGCGCGGCCCGCGCGACATGAGCTGACCGTAACGCCCGCGCGTCACGACCTACCCGCAACGCCAGCGCGTCGCGACCTGCCCGTAGCGCCCGGGTGCCGACCTGCCGGAAACGCCCCACACCCTAGCCCCCAAACCTCACCCCTTCGGCACATCCGCGCCGGGGGCATCGGGCGCCGAGGCGCCGTGCTGGGTCTTGTCCCAGTAGAAAGGCCGCCAGATGACCTCCCAGATCGCCTTCCAGGCCGCCGCGGTGCCCAGCGGGTAATAGAGGATCAGGCTCGGCACCCAGGGCATCAGCCCGGTGTGCGGCGTGCGCGAGATGGCGATCAGGCTTGCCAGGACCGAGACGCCCTCGGCGGTGATGAACAGCGCGAAAAGCGCGCCCAATGCCTCGGGCGCCAGCACCGCCTGGGCGGGATGCGGCAGCCCCGCGAGGATCAGCCAGAAGGACCAGAGCGCCGGCGCAAGCAGGAACTGCAGCAGCGCGCCCAGGAACAGGATCTGCACCCCGCCCGCGCGCCAGGGCCCGAGGTCCCGCAAAAGACGCCCCGGCGCGCGGCTGTGCGCCGCCCAGGTCATCGCGTAGCCCTTGAGCCAGCGCGAGCGTTGCTTGACCCAGGGCAGGGGGCGGTTGTTGGCCTCCTCGCGGGTCACCGTCGGCACGATCTCGGTGCGGAAGCCCTGCCGCGCGAGCCGGATGCCGAGGTCGGCGTCCTCGGTCACGTTGAAGGCGTCCCAGCCGCCCACCGCCTCGAGCGCGGCGCGGCGGAAATAGACCGTCGTGCCGCCCAGCGGCACCGGCACCCCGAGCCGCGCGAGCCCCGGAAGCTGCATGCGGAACCAGCTCGCGTATTCGATGGCGAAGCAGCGCGAGAGCCAGTTGGCCTTGGGGTTATAGAAATCGAGGACGCCCTGCAGGCAGGCGACCTCGGGGCCGCGGGCGCGGAAGCGGGCGACGATGCGCTCGACCTGGTCGGGGGCCGGGGCGTCCTCGGCGTCGAGCACGCCGATGATCTCGGCCCGGGTGAAGTTCAGCGCGTAGTTCAGCGCCCGCGGCTTGGTGCGGAGCCGCCCCTCGGGCACCGTCACGATGCGGCACCAGCCCGGCAGATCGGCCCGCGCCAGCGCCTCCGCGGTCATCCGGTCGCTGTCCTCGAGCACCAGGAGCACCTCGAGCGCGCTGCGGGGATAGGTGAGCCGCCCGATCCGCTGGGCGAGCGCCGGGGCGATGTCCGACTCGTGGAAAAGCGGCACCAGGAGCGCCACCCGCGGCAGCGGCGGCTCGGCCGGGGGATCGGGCGGATCGGGATGGCGGCTGGCGATCAGCGCCGCGACCCGCAGCGCCTGGCTGGCCAGGAGCGAGAGCGTCGCCAGCGCCAGGAGGCTCGCGAATAGCGCCAGCGGCGCCACCCAAAGGAGCCCCACGGCCAGCGCCGCGATGCCCAAGGCCAGCGCCCGGCGGCCCGGGCCCGTCGCGCCGAACTCCCGGCAGGAAAGCGGCTCGGGCAGGGCCGTCTCGGCCCGGTCGATAAGCTTGGCGCCGTGGCGCGCGCCGATCTCGTCCAGGATGTCGGCCTCGGCGGCCATGCCCATGCGCATCGCGAAGCCCAGGGGTTCGAGCGCCCGGGCGGCCTCGGCAAAGCCCTCTTCGCTGGCCGCGGCGATCAGCAGCGTCTTGCCGCGCAGCCGCCAGGGCAGGGCCGAGGCCGAAAGCGCGATGTCCACCGGAAGAAGCCCGGCCAGCTCGGGGTCGGGCGGGTCGCGCAGCGGGTCGAGATAAGGCGCCCCGGCCGCCGCGCCGCGGCTTTGCGCCAGCTCGGCGGCGGAGGCGAGCCCGCGCGCCAGGAGCACCTGCGACAGCGCCACCTCGGTGCGCGCGGCCTCCTGCAGGGCCGAGACCATGTCCCGGGCCGAGATCCGCCCCCGCGCCAGCAGAAGCCCCGGCGCCGTGGCGCCGACCGCCCGGTCATGGTCCTGTCGAAACTCTGTCTGCCGTTGAACCTGCACATGCGCCCCCGCGACAAGTCACGGGGGCAGCATAGGCGCGCCCAGGCTTAACGAGCCCTTAACGGGGCCGATAAAATTCGGCTCAAACCTGTGCGGCTTCGGGTTTGCGGGCGGCCATGGAGGTGGCGAAACGCTCGAAGAGGTAGAAGCTGTCCTGCGGGCCGGGGCTCGCCTCGGGGTGATGCTGGACCGAGAAGACCGGCTTGCCGGAAAGGCGGATGCCGCAGTTCGACCCGTCGAAGAGCGAGACATGCGTCTCTTCCACCCCGGCGGGCAGGGACTGGCTGTCGACCGCGAAGCCGTGGTTCATCGAGGTGATCTCGACCTTGCCGGTCTCGTGGTCCTTGACCGGGTGGTTGGCCCCGTGGTGGCCGTGGTTCATCTTCACCGTCTTGGCGCCGAGCGCCAGCGCCAGCATCTGGTGGCCGAGGCAGATCCCGAAGACCGGCAGCTCCTTCTCCAGGACGCCGCGGATCATCGGCACCGCGTATTCCCCGGTCGCCGCCGGGTCGCCCGGGCCGTTCGACAGGAAGACACCGTCGGGGTTCAGCGCCAGGACCTCTTCGGCGCTGGCGGTGGCGGGCAGGACGGTGACGTCGCAGCCGGCGCTTGCCAGGCACCGCAGGATGTTGCGCTTGGCGCCATAGTCGATGGCCACGACCTTGTGCTTGGGCGCCTCCTGGCGCTTGTAGCCCTCGGGCCAGGCCCAGCGCATCTCGTCCCAGCGGTAGCTCTGGGCGCAGGTCACGTCGCGCGCCAGGTCCTGGCCCTCGAGCCCGGCGAAGCCGCGCGCCTTGGCGACCAGCGCCTCGGTGTCGAAGTTGCCCTCGGGGTCATGGGCCAGCGCCACATGCGGCGCGCCCTGCTGGCGGATCGCCCGGGTCAGCCGCCGGGTGTCGACGCCGCCGATGGCGATCCGGCCGCGGCTGGCGAGCCAGTCTCCGAGCTCCTGCGCGGCGCGCCAGTTCGAGCTTTGCGTCGGCATCCATTTCACCACCATGCCGGCGGCCACCGGGTCGCGGGTCTCGTCGTCCTCGGGGTTGACGCCGGTGTTGCCGATATGCGGGAAGGTGAAGGTCACGATCTGCCCGGCATAAGAGGGATCGGTCATGATCTCCTGGTAGCCGGTCATCGCGGTGTTGAAGCAGAGCTCGGCCACCGTGTCCCCGGTGGCGCCGAACCCGTGACCGTAGAACAGCGTTCCATCGGCCAGGGCGAGGCAGGCTGTGGGCTTGGTCATGGGGGCGCTCCTGCTGTGTCGGTAAATTGACCCGTATCTAAGGAGAGCCGCGCATGCGGTCAAGTGCGCGGAATTTTGGCAAATTCAAGCGTTTTCAATGGCTTGACCTTGCGGCCCGCGATGTTGCGCGCGGAGCGGGAAATCAGTAGGTTCAGCCTTTGGCATAACTTCGAAGGACAGCTCACCCGATGGACCTGCGCACACGCATCACCGCCGCGATGAAACAGGCGATGAGAGACAAGGATGCCGCCCGTCTTTCCACGCTGCGCCTGATCAACGCCGCGATCAAGGACCGCGACATCGCCGCCCGTGGCGAGGGCCGCGAGGACGGCGTCGGCGACGAGGAGGTGCTGTCGATCCTCTCGAAGATGGTCAAGCAGCGCCGCGAGAGCGTGAAGACCTACGAAGAGGGCGGGAGGCTCGACCTCGCCGCCCGCGAAGAGGCCGAGATCGCGGTGATCGAGGAATATCTGCCGCGCCGGCTCAACGAGACCGAGGTCGATGCCGCCATCGACAAGGTGGTGCGCGACACCGGCGCCTCCTCGATCCGTGACATGGGCCGGGTCATGGGCGAGCTGAAGCAGCGCTACTCGGGCCAGATGGATTTCGGCGCCGTGGGCGCCCGGGTCAAGGACCGGCTGGCGGGCTGAGGCTCAGCCGAACTCCTCCGCGACGGCGCGCCTATGGGCCGCCACGCGGGTGGCGTATTTCGCCACGAAGCGGGTCTTGAAGGAGACCCGCCCGCGCCGGGCCCCGAAGTTTTCCCCGTGGTTCAACTCGTAGAGCACCGCCGGCGCCGGCAGGGCGCGGAGCGGCAGCCCCGCGAGCCGCGCGAGATAGGGAAACATCCGGTGCTCGTGCTGCCACATCGCGCCGAGGAATGCCGCGCTTTGCGGCAAGGCGGGGTCGTGATGCAGCGCCGCGCAGGAGCCGCAGAGCTTCCAGAAGGCGCGCTGGCGCGGGGCCGAGAGGCTCGCCGGGCGCGCCACCGCGACCTCGCCCGTGGCGACATCGCGAACGAAACCCGTCTCGACCAGCCAGCCCGGCCCTTGGCCCTCCAGCATCCGCGCGACCGTGCCCTGGCGCAGGAGGTCATCAGCATCGAAGCTCATGGCGAAGGCGGGGGCCTCGGCGTTTTGGCCGAGGTCGCGGGCCAGGGCCGCGAGCTTGCGCCACTTGTCGTTCCCGGGCGTCGCATCGTCGAAGGGCAGGTGGCGGATGCGGGCATCCTCGGGCAGGGGCGGGGCCTCCTGGCAGCAGATCACCGCCTCCCAGTTCGGGTTGTCCTGGGCGCGGAAGCTTTGCAGCGTGCCCGCGAGCCGCGCGGTCACCGCCGCCCAGTCGCCGACCTGCGCGGGCGCGACCAGCGGGATGAGGAAGATCACCTTCTGCGCCGGGCGCCGGGGCGTGTCGTCGCGAGCCGCGCGCAGCGCCAGCGCCGCGCGTTCCGAGGCCTGCAGCCCGCCCGAGCGCGCCACCGCCTTCGGCCCGAAAAGCCGCGCCGCGGTCAGCCGCTGCCAGCGCATGGTCTTGGGGGTCGCGGGCACCTGGGCCATCAGGCGAGCCAGATCCGGCCGAGCCGCTCGCTCAGCTCCGCAAACAGCGCCTTGCGCTCGTCCTCCGAGAGGAAGGCGCCGATCTCCACCTCGCGGCCGCCGCCGGTCAGGGTGACGTAGTTCGGCACCGGCCCGCCGGTCTGGTGCAGCGCCACCCGCGCCCAATAGGGATTGCAGGCCCAGTCGCGGGCGTCGCCCTTGGGATCGTAGCGCACGAGTTGCAGCTCCTCGGGGGTGATCTTCAGGATCTCCAGGATCCGCCGGTCGGCCGCGTTGCGCTGGAGCGCGTAGTAGAGCCCCGCCGTGGCCAAGAGCAGGAAGGGCAGGAGCCCCCAGAGCAGCGCCGTGCCGAGGAGCCCGTAGAGCGGCAGTGTCGCCATGGTGAAGGTCGCGAGGACGAAGGCCGCGAAGCCCTTGGGCGGCAGCGAGTTATGCGGCCAGAGCGTGAGCTCTCCGGTCGGGGCCAAGGCGTCGTCATGGGTCCAGCGGTAGGGCATGGCCGGGTTTTAGCACCCCGCGCGTGGGTGTCGAACGGTGATTTGTCGCGGGATGGGGGGGTGAGGTGGCGGTGGAGAGTGATCTGGTGGGGCGCCCGGGTGGTGCGCAGGGTCGCTGGTGTTGTCCGCGACGTCTCGCAGTTTCCCAAACGCTGCAAAACATGCTGTTCAAGAAGTTCGGTGCGAGCCCTGACAATCAAGCTGCTCCGACACTGCCAATCGCCCACCGCGCCGAACACCCATGCCCCCCTTGCGCCCGAATAGCATCGAAGATGCCGGGCGCGCGCCGGACCGGCCCGATGGGCCGGCGCTCCTTGGGTTGGCGCGCTTAGTTCGCCTCTAGCCCTGACCTTGATGGGATAAAGCGCCTCGCTCGGAGGGCAGCAGCGCCGGCCCCCGGTCCGGCGCGCGCCCTCTGTTCGGGCGGGTTGAGAGGGGGCGGGGGCGGCCTTCGATGAGTGCACGTGACGCCGTAGGTTCGTGCCGGGCCCGCGCTTCGAAGCGCTGCGTCTCAGGCTCTCGTTCAAAGCTTGATATGAGGTGGGCAGCTGCGACGTCACCCTGGTTTCTCTTGAACACTCGGGCTCCCCGCACAAGGCTGGCCGCCCATGCCCCCCTTGCGCCCGAACAGCACCGAAGGTGCCGGGCGCGCGCCGGACCGGCCCCTTGGGCCGGCGCTCCTGTGGGGGGCGCGCTTCGTTCATCGCTAGCCCTGACCTTGTGGGGATAAAGCGCATTGCTCGGAGGTCGGCAGCGCCGTCCCCCGGTCCGGCGCGCGCCCTCTGTTTGGACTGGTTGAGAGGGGGCGGGGGCGGCCTTTGATGAGTTAGAGAAAGACCGTCGGTTGGTCCCGGGATCGCGTTCGGAGGAGCTGCGTCTCAAGCCTTCGATCATTGCTGGTTGGGAGGAGGGCGAGCGCCAAAGCCATCGGCAGGCTCTGTAACTCACCCACCTTCAGCGCCTGTCTGCTGACCACCCGCGATCATCCGAGCCCCTGCGAACGCTATGTTCAGAAACACCCTCCAAACCCAAACTCCAACCCCACACCCCCCCAACAAAAAAGGGCCCCGCCGCAGCGGAGCCCCTTATTCTCAACCTCAACCCGAGGGAAGGATCAGTGGGCGTGGCCCTTGTCCCAGTCCTCCTGCTTCGGCAGCTGCTCGAAGGTGTGCTCCGGCGGCGGCGAGGGCAGGGTCCACTCGAGCGTGTCCGCGTATTCGTTCCAGGGGTTCGCCTCCTTGGCTTCCTTGCCCTTGAACAGCGCGTAGAAGATCACGCCGAAGAAGAACAGGAAGGACGCGAAGGAGAGGAAGGCACCCCAGCTCGAGACGTAGTTCCAGAGGGCATAGGCCTCGGGATAGTCGATGTAGCGGCGGGGCATCCCCTGGCGGCCCAGGAAGTGCTGCGGGAAGAAGGTGATGTTGGCCCCGATGAAGAAGGTCCAGAAGTGCAGCTTGCCGGCCCACTCGGGGTACATCTTGCCGGTCATCTTGGGGAAGTAGAAGTAGATCCCCGCGAAGATGGCGAAGACGGCGCCCAGCGACATCACGTAGTGGAAGTGCGCGACCACGTAGTAGGTGTCGTGATAGGCACGGTCGACGGCGGCCTGGCTCAGCACGATGCCGGTGACGCCACCGAGCGTGAAGAGGAACAGGAAGCCGAAGGCCCAGAGCATCGGCGTCTTGAACTCGATCGAGCCGCCCCACATCGTCGCGATCCAGGAGAAGATCTTCACCCCCGTCGGCACCGCGATGACCATGGTCGCCAGCATGAAGTAGCTCTGCTGGGTCAGCGACATGCCCACGGTGTACATGTGGTGGGCCCAGACCACGAAGCCGAGCGCGCCGATCGCGATGATCGCCCAGACCATCGGCAGGTAGCCGAAGATCGGCTTGCGCGAGAAGGTCGCGATCACGTGGCTGATGATGCCGAAGCCGGGCAGGACCACGATGTAGACTTCCGGATGGCCGAAGAACCACAGGATGTGCTGGTAGAGCACCGGGTCGCCGCCGCCCGCGGGATCGAAGAAGGTGGTCCCGAAGTTGCGGTCGGTCAGCAGCATGGTGATCGCACCGGCCAGGACCGGCAGCGCCAGCAGGATCAGCCAGGCGGTGACGAAGACTGACCAGGCGAAGAGCGGCACCTTGAAGAGGCTCATGCCCGGCGCGCGCATGTTCAGGAAGGTGGTGATCACGTTGATCGCGCCGAGGATCGAGGAGGCGCCCGAGACGTGCACGGCGAAGATCGCCAGGTCCATCGACAGGCCGCCTTCACGCACCGAGAGCGGCGGGTAGAGCACCCAGCCCACGCCCGAGCCGAGCTGGCCGTTGCCGCCCGGCGAGAAGACCGAGCAGACCGCCAGCGTGGTGCCGGCCACGTAGAGCCAGTAGCTGAGGTTGTTCAGACGCGGAAACGCCATGTCCGGCGCGCCGATCTGCAGCGGCATGAAGTAGTTGCCGAAGCCGCCGAAGAGCGCCGGGATCACCACGAAGAACATCATCAGGATGCCGTGGCCGGTGATCATCACGTTCCACAGGTGGCCGTTGGGCGTGCATTCGCCCGCGGCGGCGGGCAGGAGGCGGGCGCCTTCCATGCACATGTACTGCACGCCGGGCTCCATGAGCTCCATCCGCATGTAGACGGTGAAGGCGACGGAAATGAAGCCCGCCAGCGCGGCGGTCACGAGATAGAGGATCCCGATGTCCTTGTGGTTGGTGGACATGAACCACCGGGTGAAGAAGCCCCGGTTGTCTTCGTGTTCATGGCCGTGAATGGCGGCGTCTGCCATATAAGCCTCCTCAGCGTGACGGAATGGGGGGCGCGCGGCGCGCCCCCTTAATCGCGGGTCGTTTTAGGCAAATCGCTGCCGGGCGGCAATGACCGCTTTCGTCGCAGCGGGGATAAATTTGTCGCACGTTTGCCGCGCCTTTGTCCGGCGGGGGCCCTTCAGCCCGCCCGCGTGACGCGTCCCTCGCCGGGCCGCAGCCGCCCGCCGGCCTCGGCACCGGGATGGGTGGAGACCAGAAGCGCCCCCGCCAAGTCGATCTCGGCCGGGGTCGTGCCGGTGTTGAGCGCCACCTCGAGGCGCGTCTCCCCGAGCCGCCGGGTGTAGCGCAGCACCGCGCCCTCGGCCCGGACCTCCTCGAGGCTGCCGCGGGTCAGCGCCGGGGTCTCCTTGCGGAGCGCCAGGAGCGTCCGGGTGAAGGCCAGCATGCTGGCTTCGTCCTCCTCCTGGCGGGCGACGATGCGGGCCGCGCCGAGGTCCATCGGCAGCCAGGGCTCGACCGTCGAGAAGCCGCCGAAGGGCGCCTCTTCCCAGGCGATGGGCGTGCGCACCGGATCGCGGCCAAGCCCCTGGCCGGGCACGTTTTTCTCCCAGGGGTCCTGGACGCGCTCGGGCGGGATCGTGACGTTCTCCATGCCCAGCTCGTCGCCCTGGTAGATCGTCGGCGTGCCGCGCAGGGTCAGGAGCATGAGCATGGCGTTGCGGGCCTGGGCAGCGCCGACGCGGCTGGCGATCCGGGCGCGGTCATGGTTGCCGAGCACCCAGTTCGGCCAGGCGCCCTCGGGCAGGGCGGCCTCGTAATCGGCGATCAGCCCGGCCAGGGTCTCGGCCTCCCAGGGGGCCTCGATCAAGAGGAAGTTGAAGGGCTGCTGGAAGGCGTCGAGTGCATCGCCGTAGTATTTCATCACCTGCGGGATCTCGCCGTAGGCCTCGCCCACCAGAAGCCGCGGCGGGTCGTATTCCTCGGCCACGGCGCGCATCTCGCGGGCGATCTCGAAGATCACCGGCAGGTGCTTGGTGTTGGTGCCGAGATGCGAGCGCGCGGGGCCCATGCTTTCGACCCACTCGGGGTTGGGCGGGTTGTCGCCCGCCTCGGGGTCGGGGGCCATGTTCTCGACCGCGTCGACCCGGAAGCCGTCGACGCCGCGGTCGAACCAGACGCGCATCACGTCGTACATGGCCGCGCGCAGCTCGGGGTTGCGCCAGTTGAGCGAGGGCTGCTCGGTCAGGAAGATGTGCAGGTAATACTGGCCCGTGGCCTCGTCGAGCGTCCAGGCGGGACCGGCGAATTCGCTGATCCAGTTGGTCGGCGGGCCGCCGTCCGGGCCCGGGTCGCGCCAGACGTACCAGTCGCGCTTGTGGCTGTCCTTGGAGGCGCGGGCCTCCTGGAACCAGGGGTGCTGGTCCGAGGTGTGGCTCGGCACGAAGTCCAGAAGCACCTTCATGCCGCGGGCATGGGCTGCGGCGGTCAGGCTTTCGAAGTCCTCGAGCGTGCCGAAGGTCGGGTCGATCCCGGTGTAATCCGAGACGTCATAGCCCGCGTCCTTCATCGGCGAGGGGAAGATCGGCGAGATCCAGATCGCGTCGATCCCGAGCCTCGCGAGGTAGTCGAGCCGGGATTCGATGCCCTTGAGATCGCCCACGCCGGTGCCGGTCGTGTCCTGGAAGGAGCGGGGGTAGATCTGGTAGATGACGCCGTCTTTCCACCATTCACGCATGATGCCTGTCCTCTGGTCGGTCTTAGGGTCGCGGTGTGATTGGCCGCGAAACTGGCGAGATGTGACGGAAGATCAAGCGGGGATCCGGGGGAGAGGGCGGATTTTTGGTGGTGTGAGGGGGAGGGCGCTGGGTTTGCGGGCGGTTTTTTTGGGTGGGGTTGGGTTGGCTTGAGGGCAGCAAGGCGGCCCAGGCGTCGTCTCTCGCTTCTGCTGGAGAAATGAGGACGAAACCGGCGTCCCGCGCAAGCTTCCGACTTACCATTGGCGTGCCCTAGGCAAGTGCAGCCTTTTTCTGCATGTCCAACTCAAGCGAAACTTGGGAACGGAACCGCAGCCCCTGCAACCGCCCCACCTGCCACCCCTCGCAACAGAGGGCGCGCGCCGGACCGGGGGCCGGCGCTGCCGACCTCCGGGCTATGCACTTTATCCCAACAAGGTCAGGACTGGATGTGAGCTAATCACGCCACCCCAAGGAGCGCCGGCCCATCGGGCCGGTCCGGCGCGCGCCCGGCATCTTCGATGCTATTCGGGCGCAAGAAAGTGCCTTGGCCCAAGCGCGGCACCTTTGGAGCTGTTCGGGCGCAAGAGGCGCGGGGTGTCTGGCGGTGGGAGAAAGCCCAGACCGGGCTCGCTGGTGCCTTGTGTTTTCAGTGAAGTCTGGGCGGAAGAAGGACCGGCTAGGGGCAGGGACGGATTGATTGCGCGACGAGGTGCGTGCGCCGGATGGATCGGTCGGGACGATCCGGCTGGGGCAATTGTCCGAGGCTTTCAACAGCAACGCAGCGGCTCTCTCAGCAGAACCCGACCGCACCCAGCCCCCTCCAGCCAAGCCCCCCCATCACACCTCCCCGAACACCTCCTCGAAACTCTTCCGAAGCGCCACGTCCACATCCGCCATGCTCACCGGCAGCCCAAGATCCACCAGGCTCGTCACCCCGTAATCCGTGATCCCGCAGGGCACGATTCCCTCGAAATGCTCCAGCTCCGGCTCCACGTTGATCGACAGGCCGTGGAAGCTGACCCAGCGGCGCAGGCGGATGCCGATCGCGGCGATCTTGTCCTCGGCGAGCCGCCCGTCGGCCAGCCGCGGCTTCTCGGGCCGCTCGATCCAGACCCCGACCCGGCCCTCGCGGATATGGCCGGTCAGCCCGAACTCGCCCAAGGCACCGATCACCCAGGCCTCGAGCTCGGCCACGAAGCGGCGCACGTCGCGGCCCCGGCGCCCGACGTCGAGCATCACATAGGCGACCCGCTGCCCGGGCCCGTGGTAGGTATATTGCCCGCCGCGCTTGCTGGCGTGCACCGGGAAGCGCTCGGGCTCGCGCAGGTCCTCGATCCGCGCAGAGGTCCCGGCGGTGTAGAGCGGCGGGTGTTCGACCAGCCAGACCAGCTCCTCGGCTGTGCCCGCGGCGATCGCCTCGGCGCGGGCCTCCATGAAGGCCACGGCCTCCTCGTAGCCGGTTAGCCCTTCGCTGATGCGCCATTCGACCATGTCTCGCGCCCCTACCTCGTGCCAGGCCCGTCTTCCCTGCTGCCTCCCTTAGCGCCAAGCGGCGGCGGGTGGAACCCGGGCGGCCCCGGCCCGGTTGAGGCGAGGATGACAGGAAGGCCGCGCCGATGACCGGGACCCACAGCAACACCCACCGCATCGCGGTGCTTCTGAACCGGGCCTCCGGCGCCGAGGACAAGGGCGACGTCGAGGCCCGCCTCAAAAAGGCCTTCGCCCCGCATGGCGACCTCTTCGCGCTTTTCGCCTTCGACAAGGGCAGCGAACTGATCCCCGAGTGCCGCCGCGCCATGCGCGAGGGCTTCGGCACCGTGGTGGCCGCCGGCGGCGACGGCACGATCTCGGGCGTCGCGCAGGAGCTGGCGGGCTCGGACCACCACCTCGGCATCATCCCCCAGGGCACCTTCAACTTCGTCGCCCGCGGGCTCGGCATCCCCGAGGACCTCGAAGAGGCCGTGGCGCTCCTGGCGCGCGGCACCACGCGGCCCTTTCCGCTGGGCGATCTCAACGGGCATCTCTTCGTGAACAACGCCTCGCTCGGGGTCTATCCGCAGGTCCTGAAGGAGCGCGAGGGCACCTACCGCCGCTGGGGCCGCTCGCGGCTGGCGGCGCATTGGTCGGTGATCGTCACCTTCCTGACCTTCCGCCGGCCCCTGCGCATGCGGGTCTCGATCGGCGGCAAGGAGGTGCGCCGGCGCACGCCGCTGGCCTTCGTCGGTCGCTCGGCCTTCCAGCTCGAGCACTACGGGCTCGAAGGCGCCGAGGCGGTGCGGGAGGGTGCCTTCGCGCTTTATCTCGCGCCCGAGAGCACCCGCTGGCAGCTGCTCATGCGGGCGCTCCGGCTGGCCTCCAAGGGCATGGTGCTGAACCGCGACTTCGAGCTTTTCACCGGCACCGACATCGAGATTTCCACCGGCAGCAGCGCGCGCTCGGTCGCCATGGACGGCGAGCGGCGGCGGATCACCGGGCCCTTCCGCTTCACCATGCGCCCCGACGCGCTGCGCGTGGTGGCCCCCGATCCCGCCGAGGCCACCGGCGACAGCGACGGGCAGGCCAGCGACCCGGCCCCCGGGGGAGGCGGCAGCGGGAGCGCCGCGGCGTGACCCGGCTCGTGCATATCTCCGACCTGCACTTCGGGCGCGACAGGCCCGAGCTTCTGCGCCCGCTTCTCGAGGCGATCGACCGCGCCGGGCCCGACCTCGTCTGCGTCTCCGGCGATCTGACCCAGCGCGCGCGCCCCGGCCAGTTCCGCGCCGCGCGGCGCTTTCTCGACCTTCTGCCGATGCCCTGGATCGCGGTGCCCGGCAATCACGACACGCCGCTCGACAACCCGCTTCTGCGCTTCGCCCGGCCCTGGAGCCGCTGGCGGCGCTATCTCTCGCGGCAGACCGAACCGGAATGGCGCGGGGCCGACTGCGTGGTGGCAGGGCTGAACACCGCCGACCCCAAGGCCTGGCAGCGCGGGCGGCTCGCGGGGCGCGGGCTGTCGCGGATCCGCGGCGCGCTTTCCGAGGCGCGCGAGACGGGGCGCACGGGGCTGGTGATGATGCACCATCCGCCCGAGCAGCTCGAGGGCGACCGCAAGCGCCCGATGAAGGGCGCGCGGCGCGGGCTGCACCGGCTCTCGGAGATGGGCGCCGACGTGGTGCTCTGCGGGCACCTGCACGTCTGGCGCGCGCGGCCCGCGCGGCAAAGCGCGGGGCTCTTGATTCTGCAGGTCGGCACCGGGCTGTCGACGCGGGGGCGGGGCGAGCCCAATGATTTCAACGTCATGGACATCGACGCCGAAGGTCTCGCGCTCGACCGCTACGGCGCCGGCGCGCGGGAGACCGGCTTCACCCGGCTTTCGGCGCATCGATTCCGCAAGGAAAACGGCCTCTGGCAAAGCCTCTGAGCCGCGGATTTCGCCCGGGCGAAAAAATCGCGTGGGCCCCCCTTCACAAGCCGGAATCGCTCGTCTATACGCCCCGCTACCAAGTCACAGACAGTGCGGTCGTGGCGGAATTGGTAGACGCGCAGCGTTGAGGTCGCTGTGGGGTAAAACCCGTGGAAGTTCGAGTCTTCTCGACCGCACCATTTTCTCTCTGAAGAAAACTGACACCCGCGATGCGGCCCCCGGAGACGGCGGGCCGTTCTGCGTTTCGGGCAGGTGTTGCGGGGCGATGGTGCCGCCATTTGCGGGCTCTCTAGCCGCCGAGGATCAGCCCTGCGCGCGCCGCGCCGAAGGCAGCGCGGCGTCGGTATTGGCCGCGGCCTGCCGGTGCACCTCGTCGAGAAACCAGCCGATGAGCGCCTCGCGCCCGAACCGGGTCTCACAAAGGCACAGCAGCGCCTCGCGGTTCTCCAGAAAAGCCCAAAGCTCGAAGGCGGCATATTCCGTCCGGTCGGGCAGGCGGCCCATGTCGTCGAAGGCGAAATCGGACAGATCCAGGTACCAGTCACGGACCAGCGCGCGGATCTGCTCTTCCTCTTCGGTCATGGCCTGCTCCATTTCCGGTATATCGCTTTTGCAATATCGCAAGACGCCCCGAATCGCAAAGACTTCCGCCGCTTGGAACGGCGATTCGACGCAAGGCTTGCCGTGCTGTGGCGCTGTTGCTAGGCGCAGAGGATCGGCAGGGCGCAGGCCCCCAAGGAGACCCCATGCGCGCAGCGATCGGCACCAGCGACTACCATGTCCCCGGCGAGACCTTCATCAACCGCCACATCGCCCATCTCTTCGGCGGCGACACCTGCGTGATCGCCGGGCGCTGGGACGGCGCGAACCCCTATGACAAGCCGGTCTTCGAGCGCCGCGCGCGGATGGCGGCGGGGGACCTCGCGCAGATGCCCTTCTGGACCGGCTGGAACCGGCTGCGCCACAAGACCACGCGGCTGCCCTTCGGCGCGCAGAAGCGCGCGCTGGCGCAGTTCCTGCGCGACCAGAAGGTCGAGGTGATCCTGGCCGAGTTCGGCACCCAGGCTTTGGCGCTGGCGCCCCTGGCCAACGAGATGGGCCTGCCGATCTTTTCCTATTTCCGCGGCACCGATGCCTCGAAGGCGCTCAGGCCCGCGCGGATGCAGGCGGCCTACCGGCTGATGATGCCGCGGCTAGCGGGGGTGATCTCGGTCAGCCAGTTCCTGCTCGACAACCTCGCGGCCCATGGGGTGAGGCACCCGAACGCCCATGTGATCCCCTCGGGTGTCGACGTGCGGCGCTTCACGCCGGGGACGACGCGGCCGCTCTCCTGCCTGGCGGTCGGGCGCTTCGTCGAGAAGAAGGCGCCGCTCACCACGCTCCAGAGCTTCGCCGAGGCGACCCGCGATCTGCCCGAGGCGCGGCTCGATTTCGTCGGCGACGGGCCGCTCTACCAGGCCGCCCGGGACGAGGCCGCGCGGCTCGGCGTGGGCGACAAGGTCACCTTCCATGGCGCGCAACCGCATGACTTTGTCCGTCAGAAGCTCTCGGAGACCGAGTTCTTCCTGCAGCATTCCGTGACCGCCGCCGACGGCAATACCGAAGGGCTGCCGACCGCCATCCAGGAGGCCATGGCGGCGGGCTGCATCACCGTCTCGACCCGCCACGCCGGCATCCCCGAGGCGATCGACGAGGGCGAGACCGGCTTCCTGGTCGAGGAACATGACGCCGGGGGCTTCACCCGCGCCATGGCCCGCGCCTTTACCGCGCCCGACCGGGCGGAAATGGCGGCAAGGGCCCGCGCCGTGGCCGAGGCGCGCTTCGACAACGACCGGCTTCTGGCCAAGCTCGAGACGACGATCCGCGACACGCTGGCGGCGGGGCCGGGCTTCACAGCGCCCCGCACCCCGGGCTAAGCACCGGGGGAGCGACAGAAGGCGCGGCTCCATGCTGATCTACCGGATTCTCATCACGCTTTTCGCGGCGGTCGTGCTGACCCGCGCGGCGCTGCGCCAGGGGCGCGCGGCGCTGGCGGCGCGGCTCGGGCGCGGGGGCCCGCGCGACGGGACGCGGCGGATCTGGCTGCACGCGGCTTCGAACGGAGAGCTTTCCTCGGTCCGCCCGGTGATCCGGGCGCTGGGGCAGGCGCGGCCCGACCTGGGGCTGGTGGTGACCTGCAATTCCGACAGCGGCGTAGCGCTGGCGCGCGAGATGGGGCTCGAGGCGCGGCTGGCGCCGGTGGACCTGGTCAGCACCACCCGCGCCTTCCTGAAGGGCTGGGGCGTGGTGGCGCATCTGGCGCTCGAATCCGAGCTCTGGCCGAACCGCGTCCTGCTGACGCCGGGGCCGGTCCTCGTGCTGGGCGGGCGGATGAGCGCCAAGACCGCCGAGAACTGGGCGCGGCTGCCGAAGCTCGCCGCGCGGCTCCTGGGGCGCATCGCCTTTCTCTCTGCCCAGGACCGCGCCTCGCGCGACCGCTTCCTGTCGCTGGGCCTGCCCGAGGCGGCGGCGGGCCCGGTGACCGAGCTGAAGGCGCTTTACGACCCGCCCGCCGAAGGCCCGCCCGATCCCGCGCTCGAGGCGGCCTATCCGCGCGGCCGGACCTGGCTTGCCGCCTCGACCCACAAGGGCGAGGAGGAGGCCGTGATCGCGGCCCATCTCGAGGCGCGCAAATCCGAGCCGGGGCTGCGGCTGATCCTGGCGCTGCGCCACCCGCACCGGGCGGGCGAGGTGGCGGCGCTCCTGCGCGCGGCCGGGCTCGATTACGCGCTGCGCTCGCGCGGGGATGCGCCGGCCGAGGTGCTGCTGGCCGACACCCTGGGCGAGATGCCGCGCTGGTACCGGCTGGCGGGCCGGGTCTTCATCGGCGGCACGTTGACCGACCGGGGCGGGCACACGCCCTTCGAGCCCGCCTGGTTCGGCGCGGCGCTGTTGCACGGGCCCGATGTGGCCAATTTCGCCCGGCCCTTCGCGCGGCTCCTCTCCGAGGCCGCCGCCGTCGAGGTCGAGGAGGCCGAGGACCTCGCCCAGGCGCTGACCGCCCTGGCCGACCCCGAGGACCAGGCCCGCGCCGGCGAGGCCGCCCGCAGCGCCCTGCGCCCCGAGGAGGACCTCGAGCGGCTGATGGCGCGGATCACGGCGGTTTTGCCGCGGTAACGCGGCTGGGAGGGCGTCTTGATCAAAGGCCCCTCCGCAATAAATATTACAGTATAAACGCTTACGGGCAGCAGGATGATCAACTACACCCTGAAATGCGCCGAGGGACACAGCTTCGACAGCTGGTTCGCCTCGGCCAAGGCTTTCGACGCCCTGGCGGCGCAGGGCCATGTGGTTTGCGCGGTCTGCGGCTCCGAACAGGTGGAAAAGGCGCTCATGGCGCCCGCGCTCTCGAAGTCCGAGGCGCGCGGCACGCCCGAGCCGCAGCCCAAGCGCGCGCTTTCCGAGCCGCGGTCGCAGGCCGAGAAGGCGCTGGCCGCGCTCAAGGCGCATGTGGAGAAGAACCACGATTACGTCGGGCGCGACTTCGTGCGCGAGGCCCGCGCGATCCACGACGGCGAGAAGCCGCAGCGCCCGATCTGGGGCGAGGCCCGCGCCGAGGAGGCCCGCCGCCTGGTCGAGGACGGGGTGCAGGTGGCGCCGCTGCCCTTCACACCCAGCCGCAAAAGCAACTGAGGCCCATATGACGCGCATTTTGGTAACCGGTTCAAATCGTGGAATCGGATCGGCTCTCTGTGCCGAGTTCACCGACCGAGGCGCCGAGGTCCTGGCCACCGCGAGGGGATCGGGCGGGCAGATCGGCCTCGACGTGACCGACCCGGTCTCGGTCCGCGACGTCGCCGCCCGGCTCGAGGGCGAAGAGCTCGACGTCCTGGTCTGCAACGCCGGCATCTACCCCGACAAGGGCGAGGACCTGGCCGAGGGCTACCCCCGCGAGATGTGGGAGGACGCCTTCGCCACCAATGTCTTCGGTGTCTTCCAGAGCGTGCAGGCCTTCCTGCCGGCGCTGCGCCGCGCCAAGGCGGGGCGGGTGGCGATCATCTCCTCGCAGATGGGCTCGTCGGAGCGGGCGCCCGGCGGCAGCTACATCTACCGCGCCAGCAAGGCCGCGGCGGTGAACCTCGGGCGGAACCTCGCCGCCGACCTGCAGGAGGAAGGCGTGGCCGTCGGCATCTATCACCCGGGATGGGTCCGCACCGACATGGGCGGCGAGACCGCCGAGATCTCCGTCGAGGACAGCGCGCGCGGGCTCGCCGACCGCATCGACGGGCTCTCCCTCGACACCACCGGCCGGTTCGAGACCTGGGACGGCCGGCTGCATCCCTTCTGATGCTGCCCGAAGCGCCCGAGGACTTCCCCAAGGCCTTCGCCCAAGCCTGGGCCAGCCGCGAGGGCGCCAAGATCGGCGCGCTTTTTGCCGAGGACGCGGACTTCGTGAACGTCGTGGGCCTCTGGTGGCACGACCGGGAGGCCATCGCCCGGGCGCATGACTACGCGCTGAAAAGTTTCTTCGCCGAGACCACGCTGAGCGCCGGGGCGACCCGGGTGCGCGCGCTCGGCCCCGACCATGCGCTGGTGCAGTGCCGCTTCCGCCTGACCGGGCAGACCGCGCCCGACGGCAGCCCCGCGGGGCCGCGCGCCACGATCCTCAGTTTCGTGCTTGAACGCAGGGACGCAGGCTGGATCGCCCTGGCCGCCCAGAACACCGACATCGCCCCCGGCGCGGAGACCCATGTGAACCGCGACGGGCTCGGGGCTGTCGACTACCGCACATCAGGTTGAGGCGCAGGCCATCGCGCTCTCTTGCGCGGCTTATCCCCCGCGATTACACCGCCGGACGAATCGACCACCGGGAGCCCTCCATGCCCGTTCTCGTGATGAAGTTCGGCGGCACCTCCGTCGCCACCCCCGACCGCATCCGCCGCGCCGCCAAGCGCGTCGGCGTCGAGGTCGCCAAGGGCTATGACGTCATCGTCATCGTCTCGGCCATGGCCGGAGAGACCAACAAGCTCGTGGGCTACGTCAACGAGACCTCGCCCTTCTACGACGCGCGCGAATACGACGCCGTGGTCAGCTCGGGCGAGGCGGTGACCGCGGGCCTCATGGCGCTGACGCTGCAGGAGATGGACGTGCCCGCGCGCTCCTGGCAGGGCTGGCAGGTGCCGCTCAAGACCACCTCGGCGCATGGCGCGGCGCGGATCGAGGAGATCCCGACCGACAACATCACCGCCAAGTTCGGCGAGGGCATGCGCGTGGCCGTGGTCGCGGGCTTCCAGGGCGTCAGCCCCGAAGGCCGGATCACCACGCTGGGCCGGGGCGGCTCGGACACCACCGCGGTGGCCTTCGCCGCCGCCTTCGGGGCCGAGCGCTGCGACATCTACACCGACGTCGACGGGGTCTATACCACCGATCCGCGGATCTGCGAGAAGGCCCGCAAGCTCGACCGCATCGCCTTCGAGGAGATGCTGGAACTGGCCTCGCTCGGCGCCAAGGTGCTGCAGACCCGCTCGGTCGAGCTGGCGATGCGCTACAATGTGAAGCTCAGGGTGCTCTCGAGCTTCGAGGAACAGTCCGACGAGGCGGGGACCCTCGTTTGTCCGGAGGAATTGATCATGGAAAGCAAGGTCGTCTCGGGTGTCGCCTATTCCCGCGAGGAGGCGAAGGTCACGCTGGTCACCATCGCCGATGTGCCCGGAATCGCGGCCTCGATCTTCGGCACGCTGGCCGATGCCGGGGTGAACGTCGACATGATCGTGCAGAACGTCTCCGAGACCGGCTACCAGGGGCTGAAGGAAGGCGTGACCGACATGACCTTCTCCTGCCCCAACGACCAGCTCGCCCGCGCCGAGAAGGCGCTGGAAGCGGCGCGCAGCGAAGGCCGGATCACCTTCGAGCGGCTCGAGACCGAAACCGAGGTCGCCAAGGTCTCGGTGGTGGGCATCGGCATGCGCAGCCACGCCGGCGTGGCCGCCAAGATGTTCGAGACGCTGGCCCAGGAAGGCATCAACATCAAGGTCATCGGCACCTCCGAGATCAAGATCTCGGTGCTGGTCGAGCGCAAGTACATGGAGCTTGCCGTGCAGGCCCTGCACGACGCCTTCGAGCTGGCCGAGGCCTGACGCCCAAAGACAGGGCAGGGCGGGGCGACCCGCTCGCCTTACGCGGGAGTCCCCTTTTCCTTTCCGCGCCGCATGCCCTATGAGTGGTGGGCGGATTTTTCTTCATGGGTTTATGACATGCCAGATCGCGGGGTCGGAGAAAGCGAGAGCCGGAAGCTCCTGCGCCGTCTGCGCGATACCATGGCCGAAGAGGCGGCGGGCCAGGCGCGGCTCGACAAGATCACCCATCTGACCGCCGATTCCATGGGGACCGAGGTCTGCTCGATCTACCTCTTCCGCGACGAGGTCACGCTGGAGCTCTGCGCGACCGAGGGCCTGAAGGAGGCCGCGGTCCACCAGACGAGGATGAAGCTCGGCGAGGGTCTCGTGGGCCGGGTCGCCAAGGCCGGCAAGGTGGTCAACACCGCCGATGCGCCGGCCGCGCGCGGCTTCCGCTACATGCCCGAGACCGGCGAGGAGATCTATTCCTCCTTCCTCGGCGTGCCGATTCAACGGCTGGGCGAGAAGCTCGGCGTGCTCGTGGTGCAGTCCCGCACCGCGCGGGAGTTCACCTCGGACGAGGTCTACGCCCTCGAGGTGGTCGCCATGGTGCTGGCCGAGATGGCCGAGCTGGGCGCCTTCGTGGGCGAGGGCGCGGCGCTGGCCGCGCGGCACACCGAGCCGCGGCTGATGCGCGGCACCATGGGCCAGGAGGGCGCCGCCGAGGGCCACGTCTGGCTGCATGAGCCGCGCGTGGTGGTCACCAACCTCGTCGCCGACGATCCCACCAAGGAACGCGCCCGGCTCGAGGAGGCGGTGCAGTCGCTGCAGGTCTCGGTCGATGACCTCTTGGCCTCGGCGGTCGACCCCGAGCAGCGCGCGGTGCTGGAAGCCTACCGGATGTTCGCCGCCTCCAAGGGCTGGATGCGCCGCATGGAAGAGGACATCGACCGCGGCCTCTCGGCGGAATCGGCGGTGGAGAAGCAGCAGTCGCTGGCCCGCGCGCGGCTGGCGCAGGCGCCGGACCCCTACCTGCGCGAGCGGCTGCAGGACCTCGACGACCTGTCGAACCGGCTTCTGCGCATCCTGACCGGGCAGGGCAACGAGACCGGCGCCGAGATGCCCGCCGACCCGATCCTGGTGGCGCGCAACATCGGCCCCGGGGAGCTTCTGGAATACGGCCGCGCGCTCAAGGGCATCGTGCTCGAGGAAGGCTCGGTCGGCAGCCATGCCGCCATCGTCGCCCGGGCCCTGGCGATCCCGCTGGTGATCCATGCCGGCGGCGTCACCACCGAGGCGCTGAACGGCGATCACATCATGGTCGACGGCGACCAGGGGCTGGTGCACCTGCGCCCCGACGACACCGTGGTCGGCGCCTTTCGCGACAAGATGGCGATGCAGGCCAAGGCGCTGGAGCGCTACGCCTCGATTCGCGACACGCCCTGCGTGGCGGCCTGCGGCACCCGGGTGCATCTGAACATGAACGCGGGCCTCATGGCCGATCTGCCAAGTCTCGAGGGTTCGGGCGCCGAGGGCGTGGGCCTCTTCCGCACCGAGCTGCAGTTCCTGGTCCGCAACCAGATGCCCAAGCGCACCGAGCTGGCCGCGCTCTATGCCCGGGTGCTCGACGCGGCCAAGGGCAAGCGGGTGAACTTCCGCACCCTCGACATCGGCTCGGACAAGGTGCTGCCCTACATGAAGCCCAACGACGAGCCGAACCCGGCGCTGGGCTGGCGGGCGATCCGGGTCGGGCTCGACCGGCCCGGGGTGATGCGGATGCAGCTGCAGGCGCTTCTGCGCGCCGCGGACGGGCGGCCGCTGACGGTGATGTTCCCCTTCATCGCGCAGTTCGACGAGTTCCGCGCCGGCCGGGCCGAGATGGACAAGGCCATCGCCCGCGAGCGGCGCTTGGGCCATCCGATCCCCGAGCACATCGAGGTCGGCGCCATGCTCGAGACCCCGAGCCTCGCTTATGCGCCGCGCAAGTTCTTCGAGGAGGTGGATTTCCTCTCGATCGGGGGCAACGATCTCAAGCAGTTCTTCTTTGCCGCCGACCGCGAGAACGAGCGCGTGCGGCGGCGCTACGACACGCTGAACACCTCCTTCCTGACCTTCGTCGAGGGCATCGTGACGCGCTGCCGCGAGATCGGCACGCCGCTGTCCTTCTGCGGCGAGGACGCCGGCCGGCCGATCGAGGCGCTCTGCCTCGCCGCCATCGGGGTCGAGACCCTGTCGATGCGACCGGCCTCCATCGGGCCGGTGAAGCACCTGATGATGCGGGTGGACCTGAAGGCGCTGAAATCCGTGATCGACGAGGCCCGCGACGGCGGCGCGCAGAGCGTGCGCCCGGCGGTGATGGAGCACCTGCGGGAGCTGGATTAGGGCGGGGCGGGGCTGTCCTGCCCGATCCGTGTCAGTGCGCGCGCTGCCTTACACCCGAGTGGCACCGCAGGTGCCGGGTGCGCTTCGGTTCGAAGCGTCTCCCTGCGTGCAGCTCGCCTCCTTGCGCCCGAACAGCACCGAAGGTGCCGGGCGCGTTTCGGTTCGAAACGTCGCGCTGCACCCTGCGATGCCCTTCGCGCCCGAACAGCACCGAGGGTGCCGGGCGCACCTCGGTTCGGGACGCCGCGCGGCCCCCTGCGCGCCTCCTTGCGCCCGAATAGCACAGAAGGTGTCGGGCGCGCGCCGGACCGGCCCGATGGGCCGGCGCTCCTTGGGGTGGTGCGTGT
>NZ_JBTOLZ010000008.1:0-145743 GCF_054552075.1 Roseivivax sp. | reverse complement strand
GGCGCTTCTGACCTCTGAGCTATGCGCTTTATCCCAACAAGGTCAGGGCTAGCTCCACGCTAAGCACGCCACTCCAAGGAGCGCCGGCCCAAGGGGCCGGTCCGGCGCGCGCCCGGCACCTTCGGTGCTATTCGGGCGCAAGAAGGGCGCTTTGGGGAAGGTTGCGCTCTATTCGGAGGGAGAATGGGTTCGGGCAAGGCTTCTTTGTGCCGCCCTGCAGGATGCTTCTGTTTCGGCGTCCTTAGTCAGCCTTGGCCAGTGTCCCACTCAATGCCTTCACGCACCCGCTGCGCAAAGCCACAGCGCAGACGCCACTTAATGACATCATGTAGCCAGCCAGCGCCCCTTTCCCGGAACCCTCAGCTCGCCCCGAACTCCTTTCCCATCGCTCCTAACCAAGCCCTCCTCAATCCACGCTCCCAACCTCCCCCCGCGTCACTTTCCCCCGCCGCGCGCCCTTGCCCTGCCTCCTCCCAACCCCAGCTTGCCCTGCGACACATAGCCAGATGTGATCGCTGAGCCGGGTCCCGAGGCTGGAAGCCCGGGGCCCGCGCCGATAGGCTTCGGGACGATTCCGGGCCAGACCGGCCCAGAGGGGGAGAGTGCTCTTGGTGCAGGATTGGGTGAAACGCGCCGCGGTCTCGGGGCTGGGGCTGATGCTCTGGACGCTGCCGGCGGCGGCGCTCGAGGATGTCGAGATCCGCGTCGAGGGCCCCTCGGAGGAGGTCGAGACCCGGATCGAGACGGCGATCTCCAACCTCTCGCGCCTGACCGTCGCGGTCTCCGAGGGCATCGAGGCACCCCAGGATGTGGCCGCCGCGGCGCTGGCCGATTACAGCACCGCCGTGCAGGCGCTTTACGACGCGGGCTATTACAGCGGCACCGTGGGCATCGCGCTCGACGGGCAGGAGGCCTCTGAGCTGGCGCTCCTGAACCTGCCGCGGGGCTTCTCGCGCGCGGTGATCCGCATCGACACCGGCCCGCAGTTCCGCTTCCGCGAGGCAGAGATCAGCCCGACCAACAGCCGCACCGAGCTGCCCGAGGGCTTCGCGCCCGGCCAGCCCGCCGAGACCGGCGTGATCCGCGAGGCGGTCGCGGCCACGATCGAAAGCTGGCGCCAGCGCGGCCACGCCAAGGCGCGGACCGAAAGCCAGCGCGCGGTGGCCTTCCACGACATCGCCCGGCTCGATGTGGCGGTGGGCATCGACCCCGGCCCGCGGCTCAACTTCGGGCGGATGGTCGTCACCACAGACAGCAACGTCCGCCAGGCCGCGATCCGGCGCATCGCGGGCTTTCCCGAGGGCGCGCGCTTCGATCCCGACGACGTCGAGCGGGTGGTCAACCGGCTGCGCCGCACCGGGGCCTTCTCCTCGGTCACCATGACCGAAGCCGAGACGCCACGCGCCGACGGCACGCTCGACATGCGGCTCGCGGTCAGCGACCGCAAACCCCGCCGCATCGGCTTTGGCGCCGAGCTCTCGACCCAGGAGGGCGGCGCGCTCACCGCCTTCTGGCTGCATCGCAACATCTTCGGCGGCGCCGAGCGGCTGCGCTTCGACGGCGACATCTCCAACATCGGTAGCGCCGAAAGCGGGCTCGACTATTCCATCGCCGGGCGGCTCGACATCCCGGCGGTCTACGGCGCCGAGACCGACGGCTACATCCGCGCCTCGCTGTCGCGCGAGGACGAGCCGACCTATCTCTCCAACCGCGCCGAGTTCGGCGTCGGCGCGACCCGGCGGCTCTCGGACCGGCTGACCTCGGAACTGGGCCTGGGCTTGCGCTACTCCGAAACCGAGGACGACCTCGGCACCCGCGAGTTCCTGCTGCTGACCCTGCCCGGGACGCTGACCTACGACACCCGCTCGAACGAGCTGAACCCCAAGAGCGGCTATTACGTCACCGCCTCGGCGACGCCCTTCCTGGGGCTGAACAGCACCGACAACGGCGTGAAATTCGACATCGACGCCCGCGGCTACTGGGGCTTCGGCGAAGACGACCCCAATGTCGCGGCGCTGCGCATCCAGCTCGGCTCGGTGGTCGGGCCCGAGCTGACCGACGCGCCGCCGGACTTCCTCTATACCTCGGGCGGCGGCGGCACCGTGCGCGGCCAGCCCTTCCGCTCGCTGACCGTGGAACTTGGCGGCGGCGACGAGATCGGCGGGCGCAGCTTCCTCGGCCTCTCGGCCGAATACCGCCGCGACGTGACCGAGAACCTCGGCCTCGTGGGCTTCTACGACACCGGCTACATCGGCGCGGAAAGCGCCTATGACGGCTCGGGCCAATGGCACGCGGGCGCCGGCATCGGCGTGCGTTACCAGACCGGGATCGGCCCGATCCGCTTTGACGTGGCCGGCCCCGCCGGCGGAGAGACCGGCGACGGCGTGCAATTCTACATCGGGATCGGACAAGCCTTTTGAGACATCTGACCGCCCTCACCCTTGCCACAGCGACGGGCTTCGGCCTGGCCGCCCCTGCCCCGCTCATGGCCCAGGGCTCCGACGACCGCGGACGCCTCGAGGCGTTGATCGAGGACAACCTCTCGGGCGAAGGCTTCAACGTCGACATCGTGGGCTTCGAGGGGGCGCTCTCCTCGGTGGCCTCGCTGGAAGAGCTGATCATCTCGGACGCCGAGGGCCCCTGGCTGACCCTGCGCGGCGTCGAGCTGGACTGGAACCGCGCGGCGCTTCTGCGCGGCCGCGTCTCGGTCGAGGAGCTGGTGGCCGAGGAAATCCTCATGCCGCGCCTGCCCCAGGGCGGCGAGGCTGCCGAAGAGCTGCCCGAGGCCGAAGCCAAGCCCTTTTCCCTGCCCGAGCTTCCCGTCTCGGTCGAGATCGGACGGATCGCCGCCGAGCGGGTCGAACTCGGCGCGCCGGTCATGGGCACCGCGGCGGTCATCGCGCTCGAAGGCTCGGCGAGCCTCGCGGGCGGCGAAGGCGAGGTGGCGCTCTCGGTAGACCGGCTCGACCGCGGGGGCGAGATCTCCCTCGAGAGCTCCTACGCCAATGAGAGCAACACCCTCTCGGTCGATCTCGCGCTCAATGAGCCCGAAGGCGGCATCGTCGCCGGGCTGATCGGCCTGCCGGGCGAGCCCGCGCTGGCGCTCTCGGTCGAGGGTGAAGGCCCGCTGTCGGATTTCGCCGCCGACCTGCAGCTTGCCACCGAAGGCCAGGACCGGCTCGCGGGCCGGGTCGCGGTGCGCGCGCTCGAGGGCGAGGCCCCGGGCACCGGCTTCACCGTCGATCTGGCGGGCGACATCCGCCCGCTCCTGTCGCCCGAGAACCGCGCCTTCTTCGGCGCCGACCTGAGCCTCGCAGTGGCCGGCGAGAGCCTGGAAAGCGGCGCGCTCAACATCGACACGCTGTCGCTGGCCTCCGAGGCGATCAACATCGACGGGCAGATCGCGCTGGGTCCCGACAAATGGCCCCGCCTGATCGACCTGACCGGCGACATCGCCGGGCGCGACGGCCAGCCGATCCAGCTGCCGATCCCCGGCGAGGTCACCCGCGTCGACCGCGCCGAGCTGAACGTGCAATACGACGCCGAGGCGGGCGAAAGCTGGCGCGCCGACATCCGCGTCGCCGGGCTCGACCGCCCGACGCTGGCCGCGGAGGCCCTGCGCCTTGACGGTGACGGCACGCTGGCGCGCGGCGACGGCAGCGCCATCGGCCGGGTCGAGGGCCGCTTCGACCTCGGCGCCGAGGCGCTGGCCTTCGCCGATCCCTCGCTGGCCGAGGCGGTGGGCAGCACGCTCTCGGGGCTGGTGCGCTTTTCCTACCAGGAGAACGAACCCCTGCGGCTGACCGAGATCGACCTCGACGGCGCGGGGCTCGCCTTGGCGGGCGCGCTCGACATCTCGGGGCTGACCGATGATCTGAACATCGCCATCGAAGGCGCGCTCGACGTCGAGACCGACGACATCGCGCGCTTCTCCGCGCTGGCCGGGCGCGAATTGTCCGGCGGCGCGCGGGCCAGCGTCGAGGGCCGGGTCGAGCCGATCTCGGGTGCCTTCGATGCCGACCTCGACGCCCGGGTCACCGACCTCGTGACCGGCATCCCCGAGGCCGACCGGCTGCTTGACGGGGAGACCGCGCTCAGCCTCAGCGCCCGGCGCGACGAGGCGGGCATCCTGATCCGCGCGCTGGACCTCTCGGCGCCCGAGGCCAGCCTCGAGGCCAACGGGCGGCTCGGCGGCGCGACCGGCAACGCCGAGCTGGCGCTGCGCATCGCCGAGATCTCCGAGATCCTGCCCGAGCTGAGCGGTCCGCTGGAGTTCGACGGCACCGCGCGCAACGCCGGCGAGGACTGGCAGATCAGCGGCGACCTCGCGGGCCCCGGCGGCGCCGAGGCGGTCGTCGACGCGGCGCTGAAACTGGTCGAGGGGCAGCTGACCACGCTGGGCGGCAGCCTGACCGCCGATGTGGACGACCTCTCGGCCTATTCCCGGATCGCCGGGCGCGAGCTGGGCGGCGCCGCGGAGTTGACCGCCGAGGGCAGCGCCGATCTGACCGAGACGGTCTTCAGCCTCAACGCCTCGGGCGCGGTGACAGACCCGCTGACCGGCGTGGCCGAGGCCGACCGGCTGCTCGAAGGGCGCACGCGCTTCAGCGTCGACGGTACCTATTCCGAGGCGGCGATCCTTCTGCGCGAGCTGCGCATCGCCGGCGAGCGCATCACCGCCAGCGCCGAGGGCGCCTACCGCGAGAGCGACAGCGCCTTCGACCTCGACCTGCGGCTGAGCGAACTGGGCGACGTGCTGCCCGCCATGTCCGGCGCCGCGACCCTGCGCGGCAGCGCACGGCAGCGGGGCGAAGACTGGGACCTCACGCTCGACGCCGACGGGCCGGGCGGGCTGGTGGCCGATCTCGACGGCACGGCGCGGGTCGAGGACCTGGTGCCGCAGTCGGTCATGGGCGAGCTGGCGCTGCGGGTGAACACGCTGCGCCCCTATGCGGGGCTGACCGGGCAGGCACTGTCCGGCGCGATCGAGGCGCAGGCCTCGGGAAGCTACGACCTGACCAGCGGGGCCGCCGATCTGACGCTCGACGCCGATGCGACCAGCTTGGCCACCGGCATCGCGCCGGTCGATCAGCTCCTGCGCGGCGGGGTGACGGATCTGTCCTTCACCGGCGGGCGCACCGCCGAGGGCAACTTCCGCATCGAGCGGCTGGACCTCGACACGCCGCAGCTCGAGGCCAATGCCAGCGGCACCTATGGCGCCGAGGGCGGGCGCATCGACTACGACCTGGCGCTGGCGAACCTCGGCCTCTTCGTGCCCGATTTCACCGGCCCGGCCACCGCGCGCGGCAGCGCAGAGACCTCGGGCGGCGACTGGCGCGTGGATGCGGCGCTGACCGCGCCGGGCGACACGCGGGCCAATGTCTCGGGCAGCCTGGCGCCCGATGCCTCGCGGGTCGACCTGGATGTGACCGGCGCCGCGCCGCTGGGGCTGGCCAATCCCTTCCTCGCGCCGAACCTCGTGGGCGGCACCGCCAATTTCGACCTGAGCGTGAACGGCGCGCCGGGGCTCGAGGCCGTCTCGGGCCTCGTCAGCACCCGCGGCGCGCAGTTCACCCTGCCGGCGCAGAACCTCGCGCTCGAGGACATCAACGCCGACATCCGCCTCGGCGGTGGCCGGGCCGAGATCGACCTTCGGAGCGATGTCTCCTCGGGTGGCGACATCCGGGTGACCGGCCCGGTGACGCTCTCCGCGCCCTTCAACGGCGATCTGAGCGTCATCCTCGACGACGTGGTGGCCGCTGATCCGGGCCTCTACCAGACCGACCTCGACGGGCGGCTGCGCCTCAGCGGGCCGCTGGCCTCGACCGCGACGCTCTCGGGCCGGGTGGAACTGGACCAGACCGAGGTGCGCATCCCCTCGGGCGGCGGCATCCAGACGCTTGACTTCCCGATCGAGCACCGCAACGCCAACCCCGAGGTGCGCCGCACGCTGGAGCGCGCGGGCCTCGTGGAACGCCCCGAGGAACAGACCCAGAGCGGCGGCGGGCTGAACTACGGGCTCGACCTGGTGATCTCGGCCCCGAGCCGGATCTTCATCCGCGGCCGCGGTCTCGACGCCGAGGTCGGCGGCGAGCTGCGCGTCGGCGGCACCACGCAGAACGTCGTGCCGCAGGGCCGCTTCGAGCTGATCCGCGGGCGGCTCGACATCCTAGGCCAGCGCATCGAGCTGGACGAGGCGACGGTCTCGCTCGAGGGCGACTTCAATCCCTTCGTGCGGGTGGTGGCGCTGACCCAGAGCGGCGACACCCAGATCAGCGTGACGATCGAGGGGGCGGCCTCGGACCCCGAGGTCAGCTTCGCCTCGACGCCCGATCGCCCGCAGGAAGAGGTGCTGGCGCTGCTGCTCTTCGGCCGCGACCTGTCGGAAATCTCGGCCTTCCAGGCGCTGCGCATCGCCGCGGCGATCAACACGCTCTCGGGCGGGGGCCCCGGCATCACCGAGACGCTGCGGGCCAATACCGGGCTCGACAACCTCGACCTGCAGACCTCCGAGGACGGCTCCACCGCGGTCAGCGTCGGGAAATACATCGGCGAGAACGCCTATACCGACGTGACGGTGAACAGCACCGGGGAGACCGAGGTGAACCTGAACCTGGAGATTACCGACTCGGTGACCGCGCGGGGGACGGTGTCTTCGACGGGGAACACCGGCGTGGGGCTGTATTACGAGCGGGATTATTGAGGGGGGCTTGGGTTGGTTTTGGATGGGTCCGGGTGAGGGCTGGGGAGGCTGGCGGGCGTTAAGGGCGTTGCGGGCTGGATCGCGCGAGCGATAGGCCGAACTTGCATGGCCTGCCCGCCACCCGGTCGACCGGAACCGCGCGGGATGCTCCCTGCCCCCATCCTGCGCCTGACAGACCCGAACCCTGCCAACCAAAAGCGATGAACGTCCGGCGGCGGACAGCACCATCCCCTCGGCCCACCTGAAATCCGGCCACCACCCGCGCCCCTCTTGCGCCCGAATAGCATCGAAGATGCCGGGCGCGCGCCGGACCGGCCCCTTGGGCCGGCGCTCCTTGGGGCGGCGTGCCTAGCTCACAGTGAGCAATGACCTTGCTGGGATAAAGTGCTTAGCGGACAGGGCAGTAGCGCCGGCCCCCGGTCCGGCGCGCGCCCTCCGCACTTGGGTGGTCGCCGTTGTTCACGGGGAATGGTCGCGCACGAGGCGCGCGGAGCGTCAAAGTGCTCGCATAATGCGGCGCGCATCCTCTGCGCTCAGACCTGCAACTTGCTCGCCCGATGCGGCGCACGGTTGCGGCTCTCAGTTATTAGCGATTTGTCTGCTGTTTGGCTGTGCGGCTTGCGCGTTCAACGGCCTCGGCTTGCTCGGCCCTGCGGCAAAGCTCCCCCTGCCCCTTCAGCGCCCCGCTGCCCCACAGCGGCCCGCCACACCCCCCTCAGCTATTCGCGATCTTCCGACGTGCGGGTGCGGTGTCGTGCCGGGCGATCTCGCCCATGGCCAGCACCGGCGAGGCGTCGTATTCGCCGTCGTCGAGCATGTTGGCCACGCGCTCCAGCACCGAGACGATCATCGACTGCTCCCAGTCGGGCATCGCCTCGAACTTCTGCACGTAGCGCTGCTGCAGCGCGTCCGGCGCGGATGTCAGCCGCTCGGCACCCTCGGGCGTCACCGTCAGGTCGATCTGGCGGCGGTCGCCGACCGACTGGTGGCGGGCCAGGACGCCCAGCGCCTCGAGCTTCTTGATGATGACCGAGATCGTCGCCTGGCTGACGCCCATGCGGGTGGCGATCTCGGAGGGATGGCAATTGCCCTTCTCGGCGACGATCTGCAGGACCCTGAGCTGCACCGCGGTCAGCCCCACGTCGCGCGCGAGGTCGCGACCGTAAAGCTCGGTCGCACGCAGAATGCGCCTGAGAGCAACGAGACTCGTGTCGGTGCGGTCCATCGTCAGTTCCGTCTTCGTCCCGCGGCCCCTGTCCTTGCGTCCAAGCAAGGTGCAGCGCCCCGCGATAGTTTGCATTGCCGGTTCATCGAACATGACAATTAGTTAGGCTTACTATGCTTTGCCACAAGATGATTTCGCCGACAATCTTTGAAAAAGCCTATTATCACGGGTTTGTGATCGCTCCGCGGGCGCTTTTCAGCTCGATTTTTTGCTGCCCTACGCCAGTTTTGGCCTGTCCGACAGGGGTGCGCAGCGCCCTCAGAAGAAAATTACTTAGCAGGTTGAAGTATGAGGCACGGCCTCTATATTTAGCCACACTAAGCAAATGACGAAAGACCAGAGGGCCAGACCCGTGCAGAGACTGCAAGACACCGAGACCAAGGGCACCGTGACCTTCCGCAAGCCCGTCCGCGAGGACGGCGCCGCGATATGGGAGCTCATCCGCGAGTGCAAGCCGCTCGACGAGAACTCGATGTATGCCAACCTCCTGCAGGCAGACCACTTCCGTGACACCTGCGTGGTGGCCGAACTGGACGGCGACATCGTCGGCTGGATCTCCGCCTATATCACTCCGCAGGACCCGGATTCGATGTTCGTCTGGCAGGTTGCGGTCTCCGCGAAGGCCCGTGGCATCGGGCTTGGCACGCGGATGCTCTCGGCGCTGATGGCGCGCGAGGAAGCCTCCGACTGCAAGCGGATGAAGACCACCATCACGCTCGACAACGAGGCGTCCTGGGCCCTCTTCACCAAGTTCGCGAACAAGAACAACGCGATCCTCGAATCCGAGGCGCATTTCACCCGCGACACCCACTTCAACGGTGAGCACGCGACCGAACACATGGTCACGATCACTTTCCGCGAGGCGATCACGCAGAACGCGGCCTGAACCGCGCGCATCCTCGCGACCGAACTGACTCTCTCCCAAGCGAAAGGACGAGCTATGTCCACCCCGAAGAAAGACATCTTCGCACGCCGCGAATCCGAGGCGCGCTCCTACTGCCGCAACTTCGACACGGTCTTCACCAAGGCCGTCGGCTCGGAAATGACCGACACCGAGGGCAAGACCTACATCGACTTCCTCGCCGGCTGTTCCTCGCTGAACTACGGCCACAACGACCCCGACATGAAAGAGGCGCTCGTCGCGCATATCGCCGATGACGGCATCGCGCATGGCCTCGACATGTATTCGGTCGAGAAGGCCAAGTGGCTCGAGGCCTACGAGGACCTGATCCTCAAGCCGCGCGGCATGGACGACTACAAGATCATGATGACCGGCCCGACCGGCACCAACGCCGTCGAGGCGGCGATGAAGCTGGCCCGCAAGGTTACCGGCCGTCGCAACATCATCTCCTTCACCAACGGCTTCCACGGCATGACCATGGGCGCGCTCTCGCTGACCGGCAACGCCGGCAAGCGCGCCGGCGCGGGCAACTCCTGCGGCGGCCTCTGCGGCGTGACGCATCTGCCCTACGACGGGGCCTTCGGCGACGACGTCGACACGCTGAGCCAGATCGAGATGATGCTGAACAACACCTCCTCGGGCGTCGACAAGCCCGCGGCCTTCATCTTCGAGCCGATCCAGGGCGAAGGCGGCCTGAACGCCGCCTCCAAGGAATGGATCGAGGGCATCGCCCGTCTCGCCCGCGAGCATGGCGCGATGATCATCATCGACGACATCCAGTCCGGCTGCGGCCGTTCGGGCACCTATTTCTCCTTCGAGGGAATGGACATCGAGCCCGACATGATCACCCAGGCGAAATCGCTCTCGGGCTTCGGCCTGCCCTTCGCCTGCCTGCTGATCAAATCGGCGCATGACATCTGGAAGCCGGCCGAGCACAACGGCACCTTCCGCGGCAACACCCATGCCTTCGTGACCGGCCGGGTGGCGCTCGAGAAGTACTGGAAGGACGACGCCTTCCAGTCGGAGATCCAGGAAAAGGCCCTGCTGCTGACCAGCGGTCTGCAGGCCGTGGCCGACCTGATCCCCGGTGCGCGCCTCAAGGGCCGCGGCATGATGCAGGGTGTCGACGTGGGCGGCGGCGAGCTGGCCTCGGACATCTGTGCCCGCGCCTTCGAGAAGGGCCTCATCATCGAGACCTCCGGCGCCGACGACGAGGTCGTAAAGGTGCTGGTCGCGCTCAACGTGCCGAACGAGACCCTGCAGAAAGGGCTCGACATCCTGCTCGAGGCCGCGCGCGACGCGGCGGGCGAAACCAAGATCGCAGCGGAGTAACCAGTATGATCATTCGCGACGAAAACAAGCTCTTCGGCACAGACCGCGCGGTGTCCGACGCCCAGTGGACCTCGGTCCGGATGCTGCTGGCGGACGACCAGATGGGGTTCTCCTTCCACATCACCCACATCAAGGCCGGCTCGGAGCACACGTTCCACTACAAGAACCACTTCGAGAGCGTCTACTGCATCAAGGGCAAGGGCACGATCGAGGATCTCGCCACCGGCGAGGTCCACGAGATCACCCCGGGCGTGATGTACGCGCTGGACAAGCACGACAAGCACACCCTGCGCTGCGAAGAGGATTTCGCCTTCGCCTGCTGTTTCAACCCGCCGGTGACGGGCAAGGAGGTTCATCGCGAGGATGGCTCCTACGCCGCGCCGGACGAGGTGGCCTAAACCATTTCGAGGCATCAGATGACTTCCATCGATTTCAAGAACCACACGGTCGAGAAGATCGGCGGCACCTCCATGTCGCGGATCGACGAGCTCCTGCAGCCGCTGTTCAAGGTGGATGCGCCGGATTACGGCCGGATCTTCGTGGTCTCGGCCTTCGGCGGGATCACCAACCAGCTGCTCGAGCACAAGAAGACCGGCGAGGCGGGCGTCTACGCCCAGTTCGCCGAGAACACCGAGGAGCACGGCTGGATGGGCGCGCTCTCCAAGGTGGACCGTGCGATGCGCGAGGCGCATGACGCGCTGCTCGACCATGCCGCCGACAAGAGCGACGCCAACGACTTCGTCCGCGAGCGGATCGAGGGCGCGCGCAACTGCCTGATCGACCTGCACCGGCTGTGCTCCTACGGGCATTTCCGCCTGTCGCAGCACATGCAGGTGACGCGCGAGCTGCTCTCGGGGCTGGGCGAGGCGCATTCCGCCTATGTCACCTCGCTCCTGCTGCGCCGCCACGGCATCAACGCGCGTTTCGTGGACCTCTCGGGCTGGCGCGACGAGCGCGAGATGACGCTCGACGAGCGCATCCTCGACGGGCTGACCGATGTGGACGTGGACAGCGAGATGCCGATCGTGACCGGCTACGCGCAATGCGCCGAAGGGCTGATGAACAAGTTCGACCGCGGCTATTCCGAGGTGACCTTCAGCCAGATCGCGGCGCTGACCAAGGCGCGCGAGGCGATCATCCACAAGGAGTTCCACCTTTCCTCCGCCGACCCCAAGCTTGTCGGCGAGGACAACGTGCGCAAGCTCGGTCACACCAACTACGACGTGGCCGACCAGCTCTCGAACATGGGCATGGAGGCGATCCATCCGACCGCCGCCAAGGCGCTGCGCCAGGCCGAGGTGCCGCTGCGCGTGACCAATGCCTTCGAGCCGCATGACCCCGGCACGCTGATCGACGAGGCCGAAGCCGAGAAGGGCGTGGCCGAGATCGTCTGCGGCGTCGATGTCTTCGCGCTCGAGCTCTTCGAGCAGGACATGGTCGGCGTGAAGGGCTACGACGCCAAGACGCTGCAGGTGCTGACCAAGCACGGGCTGCGGATCGTGTCGAAGACCTCGAACGCCAATACCATCACGCACTACGTGGACGCACCCCTGAGCGCCATGCGCTCGGTCGAGAACGAGCTGTCGGAGGCCTATCCGAACTCCGACATCAACATCCGCTCGACCGCCATCGCCTCGGTGATCGGCCGGGACCTGCGCGGGCTGCACGTGCTGGAACGCGGCCTCGCCGCGCTGCGCGAGGGCAAGATCGACGTCATCTCGGCACATCAGACCACGCGCACGGTGGACGCCCAGTTCGTCGTCGACCGCGAGGACCGCGACGCCTGCGTGAAGATCCTGCACGACACCTTCATGGGAAAGGGCCAGGAAGCCCCGAAGCTGGTGGCCTGAGACATGGTTAGGGCGTTTTCGCGGCCAAGGCCGCGGGGCCGCCCGACCGCAAGTCCGCCCGAGGGGCGCGGGCGTCAAGATCGCAAACCGCCGGACCCGGCGGGAGCCGCCCCACACTTGGACTGAGAGCCCCCCGTGGTGAGAACCGCGGGGGTTTTTTCTTGGGGGGGGGGATGGCGGAAGGATGGCCCCGGGAAGTCAGACCCAATGCCCCGGCCCTAGCCCAACCAATGTCACGTCCGCGGCGCGCGCAAGGTCAGGTCAGAGACGCACCCAGAAGGGTCACTTCCGAAGCCGCTGCCGCCGCGCGCCCAATTCCTCGTCGCCCCCCCCCAAGTAGGTCACGTCAAGCGCCGCTGCCGCCACCGCTCCCACCATAACCCCTCAGCGCCACCTCCCTGGCCCGAACAGCACCGAAGGTGCCGGGCCCGCGCCGGTCCGGCCCGCCCGGACTGGCGCTCTGGGAACGCTGGAGCGAGGGGTGGAGGTCTTCCCGACCTTGCAAGATAAACCGCGGACCCCAGATCGAGCAGCGCCAGCCCGCCGGACCGGCGCGAGCCCTCGGTTGCTTCTTCCTGGGCTCGAAGGCCAAGGCAGCCCGAAGTATGCTCAAAACCCTCAAGTCACCCTGACATATCAGTCCCTGGAACAGTTCGGGTGACACCCCCAGTCAGCCCGCAGCCCGCCCCGCGCCCACCATCTCCCCCCAGCGCCTCCTCCTTGGCCCGAACAGCACCGAAGGTGCCGGGCCCGCGCCGGTCCGGCCCGCCCGGACTGGCGCTCTTTCAACGCTGGAGCGAGGGGGCGAGGTCTTCTCGACCTTGCAAGATAAACCGCGGACCTCAGACCGAGCAGCGCCAGCCCGCCGGACCGGCGCGGGCCCTCTGCGGCGCTTCCTGAGGCAGAAGCCCTAGCGCCCCTACCCCGCCTTCTTCGCCCGGGCGAGCTGCACCGCCAGGATGCCCCCGGCGATCACCACCACGCCCAGCGCGTCCCAGAGGGTCAGTGCCTCGTTCAGGAGCGCCCAGGCGATGACCACGCCGAAGAAGGGGTTTAGGAAGTGGAAGGTCGCCGCCTTGGTCGCGCCGATCCGGTCGACCAGCAGGAACCAGACCAGCGTCGCCAAGACCCCCGGCACCAGGACCGTGTACCAGAAGGCCACCACAAGCGCCGGGGACCAGGTGACCTCCCAGGTCTCGAGCCAGGCCGCCGGCAGCACCAGCGCGCCCGCGCCCACGAACATCTGCAGGCCCACGACCATCAGCACGTTGCCGCGCGAGGTGGCGTTGCGCACCATGAGCGTCGCCACGGCGAGCGACAGCGCCGCCAGCACGCAGAGCGCCACGCCGAAAAGATCCGCCCCGCCCGAGAGCCGCGCGCCCATGATCAGCGTCACGCCGAAGACCCCCGCGACGAGCCCCGCGATGCCCAGCGCCGGCAGCCGCTCGCGCAGCACCGCCCAGGAGAGCAGCGCCACGATCAGCGGCATGGCCGAGGCGATGATCGCCGCGAGCGAGGCCTGGACCTCCTGCATGGCGACGAAGTTGAGGCCCAGGTAGATGGCGTTCTGGCAAAGCCCGAAGACCAGGACCGCGCGCCATTGCACCGCGGTCAACCGCCAGCTCTGGCCCAGCGCCCGGGCGATGCCCACGGCGATGATCCCGGAGATCAGGAAGCGCAGCGCCAGCGTCGTCAGCGGCGGCGCCGCCTGCACGATGACCCGCGCCGAGGTGAAGGCCGAGGACCACATCGCCGCGAAGGCGAGCCCCATGAGAATGCCGCGAATGTCCATGCCCGCTCCTTTCCGGGCCGACCAGAACGCGGGGGCGCGGGAAGGGCAAGGCGAAACCGGGGTTGCGCGGGGCGCAAGGCTCGGGCGGCGCGCGGCGGCCTGCCCTATTGCCCCAGGACCAAAAAGCCCCGCCGGCGCGAAGGCGGGCGGGGTCAGTGGCCCGCCGCGCCAGGCACGACGGGCAGGCGGTAAGCCATTCGGTGAACCGGTGCGGCGGGCCTCGGCGGTCTCAAGCGCCGGTCAGCCGCCCGCCGAGGGGCCTCAGCCCTTCTCGGCCATCTCCGCGCGGATCTGCTGGCGCAAGACGTCGATGGGCACGGTCTTGCCGTCCTTCTTGAAGTGCCAGTAGGTCCAGCCGTTGCAGGAGGGCGCGCCCTCGAGATGGGCGCCGACCTGGTGGATCGAGCCCTTCACGTCGAGCCCGACCAGCGTCCCGTCGGCGCGCACCCGGGCGCTTTTGCCCGAGGGCGAGACCAGCGTCTCGCCGGGGCGCAAAAGCCCGCGCTCGACGATGGTGCCGAAGGGCACGCGCGGCTCGGCGCGCTTGGCCCGCGTCGTCTCGAGCGCCGCCTTGTCGTATTTCCGCACCGAGGCGATGCGCGCCTCGGCGACCTCGCGGTAGGCGGCCTCGCGCTCGATGCCGATCCAGTCGCGGCCGAGCATCTTGGCCACCGCGCCGGTGGTCCCGGTGCCGAAGAAGGGGTCGAGCACCACGTCGCCGGGGTTCGTCGCCCCGACCAGCACCCGGTGCAGGAGCGACTCCGGCTTCTGCGTCGGATGCGCCTTCTCGCCCGAGGCGGTCTTCAGCCGCTCGCCGCCCGAGCAGATCGGCAGCACCCAGTCCGAGCGCATCTGCACGCCGTCGTTCAGCGCCTTCAGCGCCTCGTAGTTGAAGGTGTATTTCGCGCCTTCACCCTTCGAGGCCCAGATCATCGTCTCATGGGCATTGGTGAAGCGCTTGCCGCGGAAGTTCGGCATCGGGTTGGCCTTGCGCCAGACCACGTCGTTCAGGATCCAGTAGCCCTCGTCCTGCAGCGCCGCACCGACGCGGAAGATGTTGTGGTAGGAGCCGATCACCCAGATCGCCCCGTTGGGCTTCAGAAGCCGCCGCGCGGCCTTCAGCCAGGCGCGGGTGAAGGCGTCATAGGCCTGGAAGCTCTGGAACTGGTCCCAATGGTCGTCGACCGCGTCGACGCGGCTGTTGTCGGGACGGTGCAGCTCACCGCGGAGCTGCAGGTTGTATGGCGGGTCGGCGAAGATCAGGTCGACCGAGGCCTCGGGCAGGCTTTGCATCCTCTCAATGCAATCGCCGTCCAGAATCGTGTTGAGAGGGAGCGCCGGGGCGCTCTTCAGATCGGTCATCTTCGTCATTTTCTCTGCCCCAATAAACCGGCGCTTAGGCGCTCTCAAATGGATGGACAAAGACTGATTCAAACCCGATTCGCGGTCAATTTCTTTTTTGAATCAGAGGCTTGCCTTTTTGCCTTGCCACAAGATCTTGTGGACCGGCGCGAAGGACTTCCTATGGTGTGGGGTCACACCGAGATTTTGCAGCGCCGCCTTGTGGCTTTTCGACGGGTAGCCCGCGTTGGTCTCCCAGCCGTAGCCCGGAAACTGTTGCGCCAAATCCCGCATGAGCGCGTCGCGCGCGGATTTCGCCAGGATCGAGGCGGCGGCGATGCTGACCGAGCGGGCGTCACCCTTGACGATGGCCCGGGCCGGATGCGGACAGCCCTCCGGGATCATGTTGCCGTCGATCAGCAGCGCCTCGGGCGGCGCGGGCAGCGCCGCGACGGCGCGCAGCATGGCCAGATGCGAGGCGCGCAGGATGTTGATCTCGTCGATCTCGTCGACGCTCGCCATGCCGATGCCGAGTTCCGCCGTCTCGCGCAGGGCCAGGGCCAGGGCCTCGCGGCGCTTGGCGGTGAGCCGCTTGCTGTCGGCGAGCCCCTCCGGCAGCCGCGCGGGGTCGAAGACCACCGCCGCGGCGACCACCGGGCCCGCGAGCGGCCCCCGGCCCACCTCGTCCACCCCCGCCACGCGCCCCGCCCCGGCGGCGAGCGCCTCCTGTTCGAATGTGTCGTCCGCTTGCTCCATGGGGGTGTCTCTAGCCGCGCCGGGGCGGGCGGGGCCAGTGGAAAAGGTGGGGGGGGGGGGTGCGGATGATCGTGGACCGTGGAGGTATCGCTCTGGGCGCGCGGCTTGCGGGTATCAGACCACATGACCTTGCCGGACGTCGGACCACATGACCTTGCAGGACGAAGGTTTGACCAAGCGCGCGAAGCTGCCGGATCTCATACAGTTCCGCGACACACCGACGCTTAGCCCAGCCCACTAGACCGCCGGAAATCAGACCACACTTTTGCACAGCAGAGCGAGCCTCGTGAGGTCAACGCACGCCCCTCCCCTTCCACGTCCCGCCCCCTTGCGCCCGAATAGCACCGAAGGTGCCGGGCGCGCGCCGGACCGGCCCCTTGGGCCGGCGCTCTTGGGAGTGGCGTGCTCATCTCTCCCCTAGTCCTGACCTTGTTGGGATAAAGTGCGCCGCTCGGAGGTCGGCGGCGCCGGCCCCCGGTCCGGTGCGCGCCCTCTGGTGCGAGGGGTGAGAGGGCGGTGGGGCTTGGCGTCTGGGTCTGGGCGGTGTGTTTTGCCGTTGGGCTTGGCTTCTGCCTCACCGAGGGCCCCGTAATCGGGCGCGGGGAACGTGCCCAAGCGCACGGAAGGCCCCGAAAGCAAACCCCCGCACGAAGAACCGCCCCCGGACAAAACGCCCGCCCACGCAGTCCGCCGCCTCCGCCCAAGCGACCCCACGCCGCACCCCGCCTTCACCCCTCTCGCCCGCCTCCCCCCGCGCCCTATCTCCCGCGCCATGAGCGAGCGTGATCCCCGCGCGGTCCCGGTGCCCTCGGGCCGCCTGGCCCGGATGGGCCGCATGGGCCGGCTGGCGACGGGGGTCCTCTCCCGCGCGGCCGCCGATGGCGCGCGGGCCTATGCCAGCGGGCAGCGGCCGGGCCTCTCGGACCTGGTGCTCAGCCCCGCCAATGCCACGCGGCTCGCCGAGGAGCTCTCCAAGATGCGCGGCGCGGCGATGAAGCTGGGCCAGCTCCTCTCGATGGAGGCGGGCGAAGTGCTGCCGCCCGAGCTGGCCGATATCCTCGCCCGGCTCCGGGCCGAGGCGCATTACATGCCGCCCGCGCAGCTCAAGCAGGTCCTGACCGAGAACTGGGGCGCCGACTTCCAGCGCCGCTTCCGGCGCTTCGACGTGCGCCCGATCGCCGCCGCCTCGATCGGCCAGGTGCATCGCGCCCAGACCCGCGCGGGCCGCCGGCTGGCGATCAAGGTGCAATACCCCGGCATCCGCGCCTCGATCGACAGCGACATCCGCAACCTCGGCAGCCTCTTGCGCTGGTCGGGGCTGCTGCCGCGCGGCCTCGACCCGTCGCCGCTTCTCGAGGAGGCGCGCCAGCAGCTGCACGAGGAGGCCGATTACACCCGCGAGGCCCGGGCGCTCACCCGCTTCGGCCACTGGCTGGCGGAGGCGCCGGGGCTGCGCGTGCCGGGGCTCGAGCAGGCCTTCTGCACGACGGACATCCTCGCCATGGACGACGTGGGCGGCTGGCCGATAGAGAGCGCCTTCGAGACCGACCAGGCCACCCGCGACGGGCTCGCCGCGCGGCTCCTGACCCTGGCGCTGCGCGAGCTCTTCGAACTGGGCGCCATGCAGACCGACCCGAATTTCGGCAATTACCGCTACGACCCGGAGACGGGCGAGATCCTGCTTCTGGACTTCGGCGCGGTGCGGGATTTCGCGCCCGAGCGAATCGCCGACTTCCGCGCGCTTCTGACCGCGGTGCTTTCGGGCGGGCGCGAGGAGATGCGGCAGGCGGCCGTGCGGGTGGGCTACCTCAGCGCCGACACCGGAGAGACGCAGACCGCGCAGGTGCTCGACCTCATGGAGATCGCCGCCGCGCCGCTGCGCGCGCCTGGTGCCTTCGACTTCCGTTCCGAGAGGCTGGCGGCGCGGCTGGCCGAGGCGGGCGAGACGCTGGCCCGCGACCGCGATTTCGCGGTGATCCCGCCGGTCGACGCGCTGTTTCTCCAGCGCAAGGCCATGGGGCTCTATCTCCTGTCGGCGCGGCTCGGCGCGCGGCTCGACCTTGTGGCGCTGCTCGCGCCCTTCGCGGAAGCCTCGGCAAATTCGCACAAATCCTCTGCCTGAAACGGCCTGTTCGGCGGGGGCGCCAGGGGCTTAGCTTGGAAGGGCAAGCCCGCGAAGGAGAGCCCCCATGTCCAGCGCCCCGCCCGACACCCGCATCGGCCACGTCCACCTGAAGGTCTCGGACCTGGCGCGCTCGGTCGCCTTCTACCGCGCGGTGATCGGGCTCGAGGTCACGCAGTATTTCGGCGATGAGGCGGCCTTTCTCTCGGCCGGGGGCTATCACCACCACCTCGGGCTCAACACCTGGATGAGCCGCGGCACCCCGCCGGGGCCGAAGCGCCGGCCGGGGCTGTTCCACACCGCCTTCCTCTTTCCCGACCGCGCGAGCCTCGGCGCGGCGCTGAAGCGCGCCCGCGCATATGGCGTCGAGATCGAAGGGGCCGCCGATCACGGGGTCTCCGAGGCGGTCTATTTCTCCGACCCCGACGGCAACGGGATCGAGATCTACCGCGACCGCGCGCCCGAGGACTGGCCGCGCGACGGCGACGGCGGGCTGGCCATGGTGAACGCCCCGCTCGACCTCGAGGCGCTCCTGGCCGAGGCGGGCTGAGCGGTTCGGCGGAACGGGTGGTCTTGGTGGGGGCAATGTGAGGTTGCGAATGGCCCCGCCCCGACCGTCTGGCCTTTCCCCCGCCCCGGCGTTATCGACGGGACCAGCCGACCGAGACGCGACGAAGGAGACCGCCATGGCGACGGGCCGCAACATCCGCACCTATTTCAACGGCACTTGGCAGCAGGGCGATGTCGCGGTGATGCGCGCCGCCGACCACGGCGCCTGGCTGGGCTCCACCGTCTTCGACGGGGCGCGCTTCGTCGACGGCATGGCGCCGGACCTCGACAAGCACTGCGCGCGGATCAACCATTCCGCCCGGGCGCTGATGATCGAGCCGACCCACAGCGACGCCGAGATCCTCGAGATCGCCCGCGAGGGGCTGAAGGCCTTCCCGCGCGAGGCGCAGGTCTACATCCGCCCCATGTATTGGTCGCTGAACTCCGAGCCCTCGGCGATCATGCCGAAGATCGGCAAGGCCGAGACCGGCTTCGCGCTCTGCCTCGAGGAGTTCCCGATGCTCGGCCGCGACGAGACGGTGACGCTCGGGCGCACGCGCTTCCGCCGCCCGGTGCTCGAGGACAACGTGGTCAACGCCAAGGCGGGCTGTCTTTATCCCAACAACTCGCGGATGCTGGCCGAGGTCAACGCGCGCGGCTTCACCAACGCGCTGGTGGGCGACGCCATGGGCAATGTCGCCGAGACCGCGACCTCCAATGTCTTCATGGTCAAGGACGGGGTGGTCTTCACGCCGATCCCGAACGGCACCTTCCTCTCGGGCATCACCCGCGCGCGCCACATCGAGAACCTGCGCGCCGATGGCGTCGAGGTCGTGGAGACGGTGCTGAGCTTCGCCGATTTCGAGGCCGCCGACGAGGTCTTCCTGACCGGCAACCTGAACAAGGTGACCCCGGTTTCGGCCTTCGAGGACGTGCAATACGAGTTCGGCCCGGTGACCCGCCGGGCGCGCGACATCTACTGGGACTGGGCGGCCTCGGCGGGGGTTTGAGGCTGGGGCCGTGTGGGGGGCTGAGGCTTTTGTAGGCCGCAGCCTTTCTTAGGAGAGGCGCGACGCCTTTCGGGCAGGATCGGCGACAGGCTTTGCCGCCGTCTCGACCACAGGCACGCGCCCCCACCGCCCTGCTCCGAGACCCGCTCGCCTGCCCTGCCACAACCCTGAGGGCATCCCTTCCGCCCGCGCTTGCCCCGCCTGCGCCCCCCTGCCATGATCCCGGCGAAGGGGGGAGATCGCGATGCGCAAGTTCCTGGTCGTGCTCGACGACAGCCGCGAATGCCTCAACGCCATGCGCTTTGCCGCCATGCGCGCCGCGCACACCGGCGGCGGGGTGACGATCCTCTCGGTGATCACGCCCGAGGACTTCTCGCATTGGGTCGGTGTCGGCGACATCATGCGCGAAGAGGCCCGCGAGCGCATCGAGGCGCATTTCGAGGTCTTCGCCAAGTGGATGCGCGACCGCCAGGGCATCGAGCCCGAGCTGGTGATCCGCGAGGGCGAGCCGGTGCCGCAGATCATCGCCCAGGTGCAGGACGACCCGCAGATCGGCGTGCTTGTGCTGGGGGCGGGCTCCGGCAAGGGCGGGCCCGGGCCGCTGGTGACCCAGCTCACCCGCAACTCCGGCAGCCTGCCGGTGCCGATCACCATCGTGCCGGGGGACCTCTCGAAGGAGGAGCTGGAGGGGATTACCTGAGGGGGTGTTTGTGCCGGGCTTGGGCGGTTTGCGGGGTATTGGCCGTGGAGATAGCGGGGGTGGTCGGCGCATAGGCTCAGAGCCTGCGCGAGCGGGGACTTAAAATCTGCGCGAGCGAGACCATAGACAACGCGCCGCGCAATCAACCGTCCTCTTCCACTCATCCCATTCCAAGACATTCCACCCTCCGACCACATCCCGCGCCGCAAAAGGCCCTGCCCCAAGACCCACCGCGCCCCAACACCAACACGCCCCCTCTTGCGCCCGAACAGCACCGAAGGTGCCGGGCGCGCGCCGGACCGGCCCCTTGGGCCGGCGCTCCTAAGAGTGGCGTGCATAGATCGCCTCTAGCCCTGACCTTGTTGCCATAAAGCGCCCTGCTCAGAGCTTAGCAGCGCCGGCCCCCGGTCCGGTGCGCGCCCTCTGGTGTGCGGGGTGAGAGGGGGCTTGTGGCGACTGGGGCGCTTTGTGGGCAGATTGTGGGCGTGTTTCGAGGTGGTGTCGGCGCGGCCGCGCCCTGGAGTGTGCAGCGGGCCGCCTCGGTCCGGGCGCTGCCGGGACCTCCCGGGTGACCCAAGCGGCGTCTGCCCACCCCACCCCAAACTTTAGAACCGTTCCAAACCTTGACCCTCGCGCGGCCAATCCGCATATAGAAGGTCAACTCGAACGAAAGGCTCCGCCCATGTTCATCCAGACCGAATCGACCCCGAATCCCGCGACGCTCAAGTTCCTGCCGGGCCAGACCGTGCTCGAGGCCGGCACCGCGGATTTCCCCTCGCCCGAGGGCGCGGGCGACAGCCCGCTGGCCAGCCGCCTCTTCGGCGTGGACGGCGTCAAGGGCGTGTTCTTCGGCAATGATTTCGTCACCGTGACCAAGGGCGACGCGGTCGAATGGGACCACATCAAGCCCGCCGTGCTCGGCGCCATCATGGAGCATTTCCAGTCCGGCCAGCCGGTCCTCAAGGACGAGGCCATGCAGCAGGGCTCGGGCCATGCCGAGCATGACGGCGAGGACGCCGAGATCGTCGGCCAGATCAAGGACCTGCTCGACACCCGCGTGCGTCCGGCCGTGGCCCAGGACGGTGGCGACATCACCTTCCACGGCTTTGAGCGCGGCGTCGTCTACCTGCACATGCAGGGCGCCTGCGCCGGCTGCCCCTCCTCGACGCTCACCCTGAAGATGGGCATCGAGAACCTCTTGCGGCACTACATCCCCGAGGTGACCGAGGTGCGCCCCGTTGGGGTCTGACCCGACCCTCCTTGCCTTCGACACATCGGCCGCGCATTGCGCGGCCGCTTTGCTGTCGGGCGGTCAGATCCGGGCCCTGGCCTTCGAGGAGATGGCCCGCGGCCAGGCCGAACGGCTGATGCCGCTTCTCGAAGAGGTGCTGACCGAGGCGAGCCTCGGCTGGGGTGATCTCGACGCGCTGGGGGTCGGCACCGGGCCCGGCAATTTCACCGGCATCCGCATTTCCGTGGCCGCCGCGCGCGGGCTCGCCCTGGCGCGCGGGATCGACGCGATCGGGGTCTCGGGCTTCGACGTCTTGCGCGGGCTGGCCGGGGTGCCCGAGATGGGCGCGCTGGCGGTGCATCTGCCGGGCCCCCGCGACGGGCGCTACTGGCAGGACTACCGCGACGGTCTGCCCGAGGGCGCGCCCCTTTACGAGCGCGAGGGCCGGGAGCCGCCCGCGCCCGCTGCGGCGCTGCTCGGCCCCGAGGCGGAGACCCTCGCCCGCGACTGGGGCGCGGACCACCGCGCCCAGCCCGCCAAACTGACCTGGCCCGAAGCCATCGCCGAGCTTGCCCGGATCGCCGCGCAGCGCGCCGCGACGGGCGCGCCGGGCCCGCGGGCAGCCCCGCTCTACGTCCGCCCCGCCGATGCGGCGCCCTCGCGCGAGGCGGGCCCCGTCATCCTGACATGACGCCCGAGCGGCTGGCGCAGATCATGGCGGCGGCCTACCGCCACCAGGCGCCCTGGCGCGCCGACCAGATCGCGGCCAGCTGCGAGAGCCCCGGCGCGCTTCTGGTGACGCCGCGCGACGCGGCACCCGGCTTCCTCCTGGCCCGCGCGCTGGCCGGCGAGGCCGAGATCCTCGCCCTCGCCGTCGCGCCCGAGGCCCAGCGGCAGGGCCTCGCGGCAAGTCTCCTCAAGGACTTCCACGCCCACGCCGAGGCCCGGGGCTGCACCCGCGCCTTCCTCGAGGTCGCCGCCCCCAACGCCCCGGCGCGCGCCTTCTACGCCCGGGGCGGCTATGCCGAGGCCGGGCTCAGACGCGGCTATTACCACCTGCCCGACGGCACGACGGCGGATGCCGTGGTCATGGCGCGCGACCTCGCGCCGGGCCCTGATATGTGACGTTGCGCGATCCCCCGAAGCGCCACGGAAAAGCGGTTGACGCCCGTTCCCACCTTCGGCCTACTTGCAGCGATCATCTCGATCCAACGGCGCGCGGACCCCGCGGGGCAAAGAAGCGCGCCGCGCCACAACTGGGAGAGCTACATGACCCTGATGAAATCCATTCTCGGCAGCGCCGCCGCGCTGGCCCTGACGGCCGGTGCCGCGCTGGCCGATCCGGCGCTGATCTACGACCTCGGCGGCAAGTTCGACAAGTCGTTCAACGAGGCCGGCTACAACGGCGCCGAACGCTGGGCCGAAGAGACCGGCGGCTCCTATCGGGACATCGAGCTGCAGTCCGAGGCGCAGCGTGAACAGGCGCTGCGGCGCTTCGCCGAGGCCGGCTTCAACCCGATCGTGACCACCGGCTTCTCGATGTCGACGCCGATCTCCAACGTGGCCGGCGACTACCCCGACACCAAGTTCGTGACCATCGACGGCTTCGTCGACCCCGAGGCCTTCCCGAACGTGAAGTCGATCCTCTTCGCCGAGCACCAGGGCTCCTACCTGGTCGGCATGCTGGCGGCCATGGCCTCGGAGTCGGGCACGGTCAGCTTCGTCGGCGGCATGGACATCCCGCTGATCCGCAAGTTCGCCTGCGGCTACGCCCAGGGCGTGAAGGCGGTGAACCCCGACGCCACCGTGATCTCGAACATGACCGGCACGACGCCGGCGGCCTGGAACGACCCGGTGAAGGGCTCCGAGCTGACCCAGGCGCAGATCAGCCAGGGCTCCGACGTGGTCTTCGCCGCGGCCGGCGGCACCGGCCTCGGCGTGCTGCAGACCGCCGCCGACGAGGGCATCCTGTCGATCGGCGTGGACAGCAACCAGAACTACCTGCACCCCGGCGAAGTGCTGACCTCGATGCTCAAGCGCGTCGACGTGGCGGTCTTCGAATCCATGGAAGCCGGCCCCGAGCTCGAGACCGGCGTCGAGGTCCTGACGCTGGCCGAGGACGGCGTGGGCTACGCCATGGACGAGAACAACGCCGAGCTGATCACCGAGGACATGCAGGCCGCGGTCGAAGAGGCCAAGGCGCAGATCATCGCCGGCGATCTCTCGGTGCATGACTACACCTCGGACGACAGCTGCCCGGCGCTCGAATTCTGAGCCCACCGACGCGACCTGTGGGCGGCTGACCGCCGCTTTTTGCCCAGGGGCCGCCCAGCGCGGCCCCTGATCCCTTCCGAAAGACCAGACCGGGGCTTGCCCTAAATGTCCGACACCGCTCCCGCCATCGAGCTGAAAGGCATCTCCAAGGCCTTCGGCCCCGTCCAGGCCAACAAGGATATCTCGATCCGGGTGATGCCGGGCACGATCCACGGCATCATCGGCGAAAACGGCGCCGGGAAATCGACGCTGATGTCGATCCTCTACGGCTTCTACAAGGCCGACCGCGGCGAGATCTTCGTCAAGGGCCAGAAAACCGAGATCCCCGACAGCCAGGCGGCCATCGCCGCGGGCATCGGCATGGTCTTCCAGCACTTTAAGCTGGTGCAGAATTTCACCGTCCTGGAAAACGTCATCCTCGGCGCCGAGGACGGCGGGCTCCTGAAGCCCTCGCTGTCGAAGGCCCGCGGCGTGCTGAAGCGCCTCTCCGAGGAATACGGCCTCTCGGTCGATCCCGACATGCCGGTCGAGTCGCTCTCGGTCGGCCACCAGCAGCGGGTCGAGATCCTGAAGGCGCTCTACCGCCAGGCCGACATCCTGATCCTCGACGAGCCCACCGGCGTGCTGACGCCGGCCGAGGCCGACCACCTTTTCCGCATCCTCGACAACCTGCGCGCCGAGGGGAAGACGATCATCCTGATCACCCACAAGCTGCGCGAGATCATGGAGGTCACCGACACCGTGTCGGTGATGCGCCGCGGCGAGATGACCGCGACCGTGAAGACCGCCGAGACCAACCCCCAGGAGCTGGCCGAGCTGATGGTCGGCCGCAAGGTGCTGCTACGGGTCGACAAAGCCCCGGCCCAGCCCAAGGAGGCGGTCCTTTCGGTCAAGAACCTGCGCCACGTCGACGCCGACGGGGTGGAGCGGCTGCGCGGCATCTCCCTCGATCTGCGCGCGGGCGAGATCCTCGGCATCGCGGGTGTCGCGGGTAACGGTCAGTCGGAGCTTCTCGAGGTGCTCGGCGGCTACCGCGAGGGCGAAGGCGAGGTGCTGCTGAACGGCGCGCCGCTGCCGCTCCGGGGGCCCGGCTCGGACGGGCGCGCGCGGCGGGCGGCGGGCATCGGCCATGTCCCCGAGGACCGCCAGCGCGAAGGGCTGATCATGCCCTATACCGCCTGGGAGAACACCGTCTTCGGCTACCACCACGACCCCGCGATCCAGAACGGCGCCTTGATGAACAACGCCGCGATCCGCGCCGAGGCGGCCGGCAAGATGGAGCGCTTCGACGTCCGCCCGCCGGACCCGAACCTCGCCGCCAAGAGCTTCTCGGGCGGCAACCAGCAGAAGATCGTCCTGGCGCGCGAGATCGAGCGCAACCCCGACGTGCTACTGATCGGCCAGCCGACGCGCGGCGTCGACATCGGCGCGATCGAGTTCATCCACCAGGAAATCGTGCGCCTGCGCGACCTCGGCAAGGCGATCCTGCTGGTCTCGGTCGAGCTCGACGAGATCTTCGCCCTGTCGGACCGCATCGCGGTGATGTTCGACGGCCAGATCATGGGCGAACGCAGCCCCGAGGAGACCGACCAGCGCGAGCTGGGCCTGCTCATGGCGGGCGTGACCGAGGACCCGGGCGGCGACGCCATCGCCGCGGTCGACAAGAGCCTCGACGAAAAGGAACACCGCGCGGCGGGCGAATGAGAGAGACCCCGCAGCCCCTCCGCGCTTCTGAACGATCGGGAACCGAGATGAGCCTACCCTTGCGACAGAGACACCCCGCCCCTTCGGGCGTCCACGCGGGCCCGCGTGCCGCGGCCCCCGCCCAAGCCTTCCCTCTGTCACCCCGCCGCCCCGAGGCCGGAGGTGCCCGTCATGGATAGGATGCCCGCCTGGGCCGACGCGGTCCTCGTCCCGCTCTTCTCGCTCCTCCTGGCCGCGCTTCTCTCGGCGCTGGTGATCCTCGCCATCGGCGAGAACCCGGTCGAGGCCTTCAACCTCATGGTCGAAGGCGCGCTGATGCGCTCGGCGGGCTGGGGCTACACGCTCTATTACGCCACCAACTTTATCTTCACAGGGCTCGCGGTCTCGGTCGCCTTCCACGCCAAGCTCTTCAACATCGGCGGCGAGGGGCAGGCCACGGTCGGCGGGCTCGGCGTGGCGCTGATCTGCCTCTACATCCCCTGGCCGCATTGGTCGCTGGCGCTGGTGGGTGCCGCGCTTGGCGCGGCGGCCTTCGGGGCGCTCTGGGCGCTGATCCCGGCCTATCTGCAGGCCAAGCGCGGCAGCCACATCGTGATCACCACGATCATGTTCAACTTCATCGCCGCGGCGCTGCTGAACTACGTGCTGGTGAACCTCTTGAAGCCCGCGGGCCAGATGGACCCGGCCTCGCCGGTCTTCCCGCCCGCGACGCATCTGCCGACCTTCCAGGACATGTTCGCCACCGAGGCGGTGCCGCTGTTCCGCGGCGCGCCGGGCAATGTGACCTTCTTCGTGGCGATCCTCGCCTGCCTGCTGGTCTGGCTCCTGATCTGGCGCACCCGGCTCGGCTACGAGATCCGCGCGCTCGGCCATTCCGAAAGTGCGGCACGCTACGCCGGCATCTCGCCGGTGAAGATCGTCGTGGTGGCGATGCTGATCTCGGGCGGGCTGGCCGGTCTGATGGCGGTCAATACCGCCATGGGCGAGGCCGAACGCCTGGTGATGAACGCCACCGAGGGCGCGGGCTTCATCGGCATCGCCGTGGCGCTCATGGGCCGCAACCACCCGATCGGGGTGTTCCTGGCGGCGATCCTCTTCGGCTTCCTCTACCAGGGCGGCGCGGAGCTGGCGCTCTGGACCAATATCCCGCGCGAGCTGATCGTGGTCATCCAGGCCCTGGTGATCCTGTTCACCGGGGCGCTCGACAACATGGTGCGGATGCCGCTTGAACGGATCTTCCTCGCCTTCCGGAAGGAGCGCGCCTGATGGATTTCGCAACCCTTCTCCAGGTCCTCGACTCGACCGTCCGCCTGGCCACGCCGCTGCTCTTGGCCTGCCTCGCGGGGCTCTTCTCGGAACGCTCGGGCGTCATCGACATCGGGCTCGAGGGCAAGATGCTGATCGCCGCCTTCTTCTCGGCCGCCATCGCCGCGCTCACCGGCTCGGTCTGGATGGGGCTCCTGGCGGGCATCGTCTCCTCGATGCTGCTCTCGGGGCTGCACGGGCTGGCCTCGATCACCTTCCGGGGCAACCAGCTGATCTCGGGCGTGGCGCTGAACTTCCTGGCCGCGGGCCTGACGGTGCTGATCGCCCAGGACTGGTTCAGCCAGGGCGGGCGCACGCCCTCGCTGATGTCGGGCGGCCGCTGGGAGGCGATCACCCTGCCCTTCGCGGAAAGCCTGCGCGCGGTGCCGGTGCTGGGGCCGATCTACGCCGAGCTGATCTCGGGCCATTCGATCCTGGTCTATGTCGCCTTCCTCTGCGTGCCCGCGACCTACTGGGTGCTGTTCCGCACCCGCTTCGGGCTTCGGCTCCGCGCCGTGGGCGAGGCGCCCGAGGCGGTGGACACCGCCGGGGTCTCGGTCATCGGGCTGCGCTACGCGGCGATCGTGATCTGCGGGCTCCTTTGCGGGCTGGCGGGCTCTTACCTGGCGACCGGCCTGCAGGCGGGCTTCGTGAAGGACATGACGGCGGGCCGGGGCTACATCGCGCTGGCGGCGCTGATCTTCGCCAAGTGGCGGCCCTGGTACGCGCTCATGGCCTGCCTGCTCTTCGGGCTCCTGCAGGCGGTGGCGCTGCGCTACCAGAACATCGACCTCGGCGGGATCACCATCCCGGTGCAGGTCATGGACGCGCTGCCCTACATCCTGACGGTGGTGATCCTGGCGGGCTTCGTCGGCCGGGCGATCCCGCCGCGCGCCGGCGGCCAGCCCTACGTGAAGGAGCGCTAGGCGCCCCTTCGCCCCCTGCCCCGGACCCTTCCGGGCGCGCGCGGCACGACGCCCGCGCGCCCGGCCGCCCAGCCTGCGCGCCAGAGGCCGCGGGCCCCGCACAAAAGCCACCCCGGCCCGCCCCGCGCCCGTTGCCAATCGCCCCGCCGCGGCACATGCTTTGCCCATGCAGCTCTACCTTCCCATCGCCGAGGTCTCGGTCAACCTGATCCTGCTTCTCGGGGTGGGCACGCTGGTGGGCATCCTGTCGGGCATGTTCGGCGTCGGCGGCGGCTTCCTGATCACGCCGCTTCTGTTCTTCATGGGCATCCCGCCCGCCGTGGCGGTGGCGACCGGCGCCAACCAGATTGTCGCCTCCTCGGTCTCGGGGGTCATGGCGCATCTCAAGCGCCGAACGGTGGATCTGAAGATGGGCACGGTGCTGCTGGCCGGCGGGCTGGTCGGCTCGGCGGCGGGCGTGGCGCTCTTCAACTACCTCAAGGAACAGGGCCAGGTCGATCTCCTGGTGCGGCTGGCCTATGTGGTCTTCCTCGGCGTGATCGGCGGGCTGATGTTCGTCGAGAGCCTGCGCGCGCTGCGCCGCTCGAAGTCCGGCGCCCGGCCCAAGCGGCGGAGCCACGTCTGGGTGCACGGGCTGCCCTTCAAGATGCGCTTCCGCGCCTCGGGGCTCTATATCTCGGCCATCCCGCCGCTTCTGGTCGGCGCCGCGGTCGGCGTGCTGGCGGCGATCATGGGGGTCGGCGGCGGCTTCATCATGGTGCCCGCGATGATCTACCTGCTCGGCATGCCGACCAAGGTGGTGATCGGCACCTCGCTCTTCCAGATCATCTTCGTCACCGGCTTCACCACGCTTCTGCACGCGACGACCACCCGCACGGTCGACATCGTGCTGGCGCTGGCGCTGATCCTCGGCGGCGTCGTGGGCGCGCAGATAGGCGCGGTGATCGGCGCGCGGCTGCGGGCGGAACAGCTGCGCATCCTGCTCGCAACGCTGGTCCTCGCGGTCTGCTTCAAGCTGGCGCTCGACCTCTTCCTGACGCCGGACGAGCTGTACGTGATCGCGAGGGCGGGATGATCCGGGCGCTGCTGTCCCTTCTCCTCCTGGCCGTCGCGGCGGCGCCCGGCGCGCGGGCCGAGGAAAGCGTGGTCCTGGGCCTCAGCCGCAACGCGGTCTCGATCTCGACCAATTTCGACGGCTCCGACATCCTGGTCTACGGCGCGGTCAAGCGCGAGGTGCCGATCCCCGGCGACAGCGAGCTGGACGTGGTGATCACCGTAGAAGGCCCCTTCGTGCCGCTGACCGTCTACCGCAAGGAGCGCCGCTTCGGCATCTGGGTGAACACCCAGGCGGTCGAGGTGGACCTCGCGCCCTCGTTCTATGCCATCGCCACCTCGGGGCCGTTCCGCAGCGTGATGAGCCATGTCGAGGACCTGCGGAACCGGGTTTCCATCCCGCGCGCCATCCGCTCGGTCGGCGCGCCGATCGAGGTCGAGGACGCGCAGGTCTTCTCCGAGGCGCTGATCCGCATCCGCAGCAACACCGGCCGCTACCAGCTTCTCGAAGGCGAGGTGGCGGTGCGCGAGGAGACGCTGTTCTCCACCTCCGTGCGCCTGCCCGCCAACCTGACCGAGGGCACCTATCGCACGCGCATCTTCCTGACCCGCGACGGGCGGGTGGTCGGGCAGATCGCCCGCGACATCGAGGTGCGCAAGGTCGGGATCGAACGCTGGCTCTTCAACCTGTCGCAGAACCAGCCCTTTCTCTACGGTCTCCTGGCCCTGGTCCTGGCGCTGGCCGCCGGCTGGGTGGCCTCCACCGTCACACGTCTTCTGAGGTCCTGATGTCCCGCACGCCCCCGCCCCGCCGCGACGCCTTTCCCGCCTTCGTGCCGATGCAGACGCGCTGGAACGACAACGACGAATACGGGCATCTGAACAACGCCACCTACCTCGAGCTATTCGACACGGCGATCACCTACTGGCAGATGGACAACGGCATCGAGGTGCGCGGCCCCGACGCCTGGCGCTTCGTGGTGGTCGAGAACGGCTGCACCTATTTCCGCGAGGTCGGCTTTCCCGACCGGCTCTCGGCGGGGCTGCGGATCACCCGGCTGGGGTCCTCCTCCTACCGGATCGAGGTGGCGCTCTTCCGCGAGGGGGAGGAGGAGGCCGCGAGCCTCGGCTATTTCGTGAACGTGCTGACCGACGCCGAGGCCCGCCCGACGCCGATGCCCGAGGAACTCAAGGCGCGCTTCGCGCCGCTGGTGGTGGACTAGGCGCAGCGGATGCGATGAGAGGCCGCTGTGGTGCAGTGGGCGCTCCTGGGGGGGCCTAAGGCGCAATTGGGGCTGGTAGGCAGCGACAGGGCGCCGCAGGGCGCATCTGCGGTGGCCTAGCGCTCCGGATGTGAGCTCGCCCGGACACCGCGCCAGGCCCCGCCTCACCCCTTCTCGTGGAAATGCCCGTAGATGCGCTCCGCCAGCGCCTCGCTGACGCCTTCCACGGCTTTCAGGTCCGCGAGGTTCGCCCGGCTCACCGCCTTGGCCGAGCCGAAGTGGCTCAGGAGCGCGCGTTTGCGCGAGGCGCCCACCCCCTGGATCTCGTCCAGCGGATTGCTGCCCATGGACTTAGCCCGCTTGGCCCGATGCGTGCCGATGGCAAACCGGTGCGCCTCGTCGCGCAGCCGCTGCACGAAATACAACACCGGGTCGTTGTGGCGGAGCGCAAAGGGCCGCTGGCCGGTGCGGTAGAACTCTTCCTTGCCGTGGTCGCGGTCGACGCCCTTGGCGACCCCGACCATGGGGATGTCCTCCACCCCCTGTTCGGCCATGATCTCATGCACCGCCGAGACCTGCCCCGCGCCCCCGTCGATCAGCAGAAGGTCCGGCCACATGCCCTTGTCCCGGTCCGGGTCCTCTTTCTGGAGCCGCTTGAAGCGCCGGGTCAGCACCTCTTTCATCATCCCGAAGTCGTCGCCCGGGGTCAGCTCCTCGCCGCGGATGTTGAACTTGCGATACTGGCTTTTCAGGAAGCCCTCGGGGCCCGCGACGATCATCGCGCCGACGGCATTGGTGCCCTGGATGTGCGAGTTGTCGTAGACCTCGATGCGCTCGGGCGGCCCGTCGAGGCCGAAGGCCTCGGCCAGCCCGCGCAATAGCTTGGTCTGGGTCGCGGTCTCGGACATCTTGCGCGCCAGGCTCTCGCGGGCGTTGCGCACCGCGCCCTCGACCAGCTCGGCCTTCTCGCCCCGCTGCGGCACCGAGATCTCGACCTTGCGGCCGAGCTTCTCGGTCAAGAGCTCCTGCATCAGGTCCGGGCTTTCGATGGCATGGGACAGAAGGATGCGCCGCGGCGGCTCCTTGGTGTCGTAGAACTGGCCGACGAAGGCCTCGAGCACCTCGGCGGCATCCACGTCCTCGCCGACGCGGGGATAGAAGTCGCGGTTGCCCCAGTTCTGGTTGGCGCGGATGAAGAAGACCTGCACGCAGGCCTGGCCGTGCTCCATGTGGAGCGCGATGATGTCGGCCTCGGCGACGCCCTTGGGGTTGATGCCCTGCACCGATTGCACCTGGGTCAGCGCCCGGATGCGGTCGCGCAGGGCGGCGGCGCGTTCGAACTCCATGGCCTCCGAGGCCTCCTGCATGGCGGCGGCCAGGGTCTCCTGGATCTTGGTGTCGCGCCCCGACAGGAAGCGTTCGGCGTCGCGCACGCTTTCGGCGTAATCCGCCTCGGAGATGCGGCCCACGCAGGGCGCGGAGCAGCGCTTGATCTGGTGCAGCAGGCAGGGCCGCGTGCGGCTCTCGAAGATTGAATCCGAGCAGTTGCGCAGCAGGAAGACCTTCTGCAGCTGGTTCAGCGTCCGGTTCACCGCGCCCGCCGAGGCGAAGGGCCCGTAGTAGGAACCCTTCTGCCGCTTTGCGCCCCGGTGCTTGCGGATCATCGGGTAGGCGTGATCGCCGGTCACCAGGATGTTCGGGAAGGACTTGTCGTCCCGCAGCAGCACGTTGAACTTCGGCTTGAGCTGCTTGATCAGGTTCTGCTCGAGCAGCAGCGCCTCGGTTTCGGTCCTGGTGGTCAGGAACATCATCGAGGCGGTTTCCGAGATCATCCGCGCGATGCGCCGCGAATGCCCCGAGGGCCGGGCATAGTTCGAGACCCGCGCCTTGAGGTTGCGGGCCTTGCCGACGTAAAGCACGCGGCTCTGCTCATCCAGCATCCGGTAGACGCCGGGAGAGCTGTCCAGCGTCTTCAGATAGCCCTGGATGACCTCGTGGCCGGTGGCGGGGATGTCGTTCTGGCGGTCGCTCACGTCTCTTCCGTGCCGATTCTCTGTGCCATTGCTGTGATTCTCGATTCGCCCTGTCCAAGGCAATGTAACAGCTCTGTTTCAAGCCAAATTGCATCCACGATTCCTGTGGACAAACCTTGGGAGAAATCTTGGGTTGGTCGAATTTTCCCTTTGTTTATGACGGTTTCGTTACTTCGCCTAATTTTTAGGCAGCCCCAGAACCCATTGATTTAAAACGGGATTTTTATGATGTGTGCCATGGCATCCCGGAATGCCCCGCGTTGTTCACGCAACGCCGCGAATGCAGCCGCCGGTGAACAACTGTGCGCAGAGTCACTCGGTCCCGGCCACGTCGGGGGTCTGCCAGGCCAGGTGCTGGCCCCCGTCGACGCAGAGCAATTGCCCCGTGATACCGGGCGAATCATAGAAGTATGCCAGCGCACCCGTGATGTCTTCGGGGTTGGCGCCGCGTTCCAGGATGGTCGCCCGGCGCTGCCGGTCGAAGTGCTCTGCGGACTGGCGTCCGCCCTGCAGCGTCGGCCCCGGCCCGATGGCATTGACCCGCACCTGCGGCGCCAGCGCCATGGCGGCGGTCTGGGTGAAGGCCCAGAGCCCCATCTTGGCGATCGTGTAGGACATGAACTCCGGCGTCAGCTTGCGCACCCGCTGGTCGAGCATGTTCACCACCAGCCCCTGCGCCACGGGCTCTCCGGCGGCATCCGCCGTCACCCCCGGCACCTGGCCCGCGAAGGCCTGGGTCAGCACGAAGGGCGCGCGCAGGTTGCTCTCGATATGGCGGTCCCAGCTCGTCCGGTCGGCGGTCGTGATGTCGTCATGCTCGAAGATCGAGGCGTTGTTGATCAGGACCGTGAGCGGCCCGCCCAGCGCCTCGGTGGCGCGCGGCACCAGGGTTTCGACCTCAGCTTCGTTCAGAAGATCGGCCTGGAGCGCCACGGCGCGGCCGCCCTGCCCGCGGATCTCCTCGCAGAGGCTCTCTGCCGCCGCGCTGGAGCTGTTGTAATGCACGCCGATCTCGAGGCCGCGGCCGGCCAGGTAAAGCGCCATGGCGCGGCCCAGCCGCTTGCCGGCGCCGGTCACGAGGGCGCGGGGCTGAAGGGACATGGTCATCCTCCTTGCTGATGTCTCAGAAGAGCACGAACCCCACATAGGCCAGATAGCCCGCGGTCAATGCCAGGCCCCAGCTCCGGGTGATGTTGCGCCCCATGAAGACGAAGGGCGCGAGCAGCAGCGAGGCCCCGAGCATGACCCAGAGGTCGAAGCGCAGGAACTCGGCGTCGACCTCCATGGGGGCGATCAGGCTCGCCACGCCGATGATGGCCAGGAGGTTGAACATGTTCGAGCCGATGACATTGCCGAGCGCCACATCCGCCTGCCGCCGCAGCGCCGCCGAGACCGTGGTCGCGAGCTCCGGCAGCGAGGTGCCGAGCGCCACCAGCGTCAGCCCGATCACCGTGTCCGAGACTCCGAACCGCTGGGCGATCTCGCGGGCGCTGTCGACCAGCAAGTCGGCGCCCAGCGGCAGCCCCGCGAGGCCGAGCGCGAGGTAGAGGATGACCTTCCACCAGCGCATGTCCGGGTCGGCCTCCTCCAGCGCCTCGTCGGCTGCCGCAGCGGGCGCCTCGGCGCTGGCCAGGGCGCCGTTGCGCCGATGCTTCAAGCTGTCGCGGAAGTTGTCGGCCAGGATCACCGCCAGCACCGCCAGCAGCATGGCGCCCGAGACCCAGTCGAAGACCCCGCGCATCGCCAGGAGGATGAACAGCCCCGAGGCTCCGAGCATGATCACGTAGCTCTTGCGGGTGTCACATTCGGCGGTGTGCATCACCGCCAGGATCGCCGGCACGCCCAGCACCAGGAGCACGTTGGCGGTGTTCGAGCCCACCACGTTGCCGAGCGCGATGCCCGGCGCCCCGTCCAGCGCGGCGTTGATCGAGATCAGCAGCTCCGGCGCCGAGGTGCCGAAGGCCACGATCGTGAGCGAGACGATCAGCGCCGGCACGCCCAGCCGCAGCGCCAGGTTGACCGCGCCCTTGACCAGCGCGTCGCCGGCCAGGAGCAGGATCGCCAGACCCAGGAGTGCGGTGAGATAGACCATGGTTCAGCCCGTTCCCTTGCGGCAGGGACAGGGCCCCTTGCCGATCCGGTAGCGGCCGCAGCGGCGGCACTTGCGGTTTTCCAGAGTGCGGCGCCCCGGCATCCGGAGCTTGCCGAACATCGCCATCACGCCCATGGCGATCAGGAAGAGGAAGACGATCTTGACGATCACGTCAGAGGCCGAAGCGCGCGTAGGAGGCGCGTTCCTCGATCTCGGCCAGGGCCTGGCCGGTGAACTGCGCCCCGAGCCGTCCGATCAAGCCCTTCTTCTGGCCGTAGCGGCGGAAGCGCACTTCCTTGCCGTAGCGCGCCTTCATCACCGCCTCGAGGTGGCCGATGCCATCGGCCAGCCCGACGTCGACGGCGCTCTGGCCGAGCCAGATCTCGCCGGTGAAAAGCTCCGGCTCCTCGGCCAGCTTGGCGCCGCGGCGGGCCTTCACATGGGCGATGAAATTGCCGTGCAGCTCTTCGAGGATGCGATTCAGCCGGGCCACGTCCTCCTCGCTCTCGGGCCGGAAGGGGTCGAGCATGGACTTCGACTTGCCGGCGGTATGCACGCGCCGCTCGATGCCCTGGCGCTGCAGGAAGACATGCGCCCCGAAGCCCGCCGAGATCACCCCGATCGAGCCCAGGATCGAGCTGTCGTCGGCGTAGATCTCGTCGGCGGCGCTGGCGATCCAGTAGCCGCCGGATGCAGCGACGTCCTCGACGAAGGCGAAGACCGGGATCTCCTTCTCCTCGGCGAGCCGCCGGATGCGCGCGCCGATCAGCGCCGATTGCACCGGCGAGCCGCCGGGCGAGTTGATCTCCAGCGCGACCGCCTTGGGCTTGCCGCGGCTGAAGGCCTTGCCGAGCATGTCCGAGAGGGCGCGCTCCGACAGGCTCGACCGGCCCATGCCGATGGTGCCCTGCAGCCGCACGATGGAGACCGTGGGCGTCTTGCGGAAAAGCTGACGCAGTGACTTCATGGCTCAGGACTTAGAGGGCCGGGCATGGACAAACAAGGGGCGCCCCCCGCGCATCGCGCCGCAGCCCCCGGACGCCGCCCCTGCCGCCGCCACGTCACCCCGGCACGCCCCCGCGCTGCCAGGCCCAGATCCTCGGCAGAAACACCAGCCCACCCCCTCACAATCTCCAGCACACCCGTATCAAAACCGCCCACCCCCAGCCCCTTCATCTTGGCCCAAATACCTCGGGGGTGAATGCGGGCCCCAAAGGCCCGCAGAGGGGGCAGAGCCCCCTACGGGTCCGGGACGCCAAAGGCGGCCCGGACCCCACTGACATGCCGCAAAGCCCGCCTCGCACAGCAAAAAGCCCCGCCGGCGGACCGGCGGGGCTCACAACTCTCGGGACAGAAAACCCTCAGCGCGTCTGGCGCGCCTTGATCGGCTTCCAGATCCGCTTGTTGGTCAGGTACAGCAGCACCGACAGGATGGTCAGGAAGACCACGCCGACGAAGCCAGCCTGCTTGCGCGCCATCATCTTCGGCTCGGCGGTCCACATCAGGAAGGCGGCTACGTCCTTGGCCTCCTGCTCGAGCGTGGGCGCCACGTCGGGGTTGGCGTAGGCCACGTCATCGCCGTAGAGCGGCGGCGCCATGGAGATCCAGCCGCCCGGGAAGGCGGTGTTCTCGTAGAGCACCGTGCCCGCCTGTTCCTTCTGCTCGCCGGTGTAGCCGGTCAGCAGCGAGGCGATGTATTCCGCGCCGCCCATGCCCTTGACCAGCTGGTTGATGCCGGTGCCGTAGGGGCCGTGGAAGCCGGCGCGGGCCTTGGCCATGAGCGACAGGTCCGGCGCGCCGACGGCCTCGTTGACCGGGAAGTTGTCGGTCGGCTTGGCGTCGCGGTAGTCGTCGATCTCCTCGTCGTAGACCTGGAAGTTCTGCGCCGCATAGGCGCGCACCTGGGCGTCCGAATAGCCCGGTCCCGACTCGTCGCTGAGCGAGCGGATCGGCACGTATTGCAGCCCGTGGCAGCCCGAGCAGACCTGGGTGTAAACCTGCAGGCCGCGCTGCAGCTGCGCTTGGTCATAGGTGCCGAAGGGCCCCTCGAAGGAGAAGTCGTAGTCGATGACCTTGCCGTCCCCTCCGGCGGCGAATGCGCCGGAGGCGGTGAAGGTCAGAGCCGCGAGGGCCGTGATGGCGAATTTCTTGATCATCACTTGTTCCGATCCTTTCTCATTCCGCCGGAGCGACGTTGCCGTCGGAGCTGCCGGCGCCGGCCTTCGCCTTGTGGGCGTCGAAGTCGGCCTCGATGGTGTCGGGACGCGGCAGCGGTTTCTCGATCACGCCGAGCAGCGGCAGGATCACCAGGAAGTAGGCGAACCAATAGGCCGAGGCGATCAGCGAGAGCGAGGAGTAGGGCTCCTCGGCGGGCATGGCCCCGAGCCACATCAGCGCGAAGAAGTCGACCACCAGGAGCGCGAACCACCACTTGAACTGCGGGCGGTAGCGGCCCGAGCGGACGCTCGAGGTGTCGAGCCATGGCGCCAGCGCCATGACCGCGATGGCCCCGAACATCGCCAGCACGCCGAAGAACTTCGCGTCGATGATGCCGCCGGTCACGAAGGAGGCGATCTGGACCACCCAGACCTCCGAGGTGAAGGCGCGCAGGATCGCGTAGAAGGGCAGGAAGTACCATTCCGGCACGATGTGCGCGGGCGTCGCCAGCGGGTTGGCCTCGATGTAATTGTCGGGGTGACCGAGGTAGTTCGGCATGAAGCCGACGATGGCGAAGAAGACCGCCATGATCAGCGCCAGCGCGAAGAGGTCCTTGATCACGTAGTAGGGCCAGAACGGCACGGTGTCCTTCTCGGCCTCGGCCTTGGAGCCGCGGCGGACTTCGACGCCGGTCGGGTTGTTGTTGCCCGTGGTGTGGAAGGCCCAGATGTGCACGATCACCAGGCCCGCGATCAGGAAGGGCATGAGGTAGTGCAGCGAGAAGAAGCGCGTCAGCGTGTAGTTGCCCACCGCCGGCCCGCCGAGGAGCCAGGTCTGGATGGTCTCGCCGATGAAGGGGATCGCGCCGAAGAGGCCGGTGATCACCGTGGCGCCCCAGAAGGACATCTGGCCCCAGGGCAGCACGTAGCCCATGAAGGCGGTGCCCATCATCAACAGGTAGATCAGGATGCCGATGATCCAGGTCACCTCGCGCGGGGTCTTGTAGGAGCCGTAGTAGAGGCCCCGGAAGATATGCGCGTAGACCGCCACGAAGAACAGCGAGGCGCCGTTCTGGTGCAGGTAGCGCAGGGCCCAGCCGCCGTTGACGTTGCGCATGATGTGCTCGACCGAGGCGAAGGCCAGGTCGGCGTCCGGCGTGTAGTGCATGACCAGCGTGATGCCGGTGATGATCTGCAGCGCCAGGCAGAAGGTCAGGACGATGCCCCAGATCCACATCCAGTTGAGGTTCTTGGGCGTCGGGATCATCAGCGTGTCATAAAGCAGGCCGACGATCGGGAGGCGTTTGTGAAGCCACTTCTCGCCTCGGGATTTCGGTTCGTAATGGTCGTGCGGGATACCAGCCATCTTTCTCTCCCTTAACCCAGGACGATCGTCGTTTCGTCGGCGAACTCGGCGACCGGCACCGGCAGGTTGGTCGGCGCGGGGCCGCGACGGATGCGGCCGGAGGTGTCGTAATGCGAGCCGTGGCAGGGGCAGAACCAGCCGTTGAAGTCGCCCGCGCCGTCACCCAAGGGCACGCAGCCCAGGTGCGTGCAGACGCCCATCATCACGAGCCACTTGCCCTCTTCGTCGAGCGAGCGGTTCTCGTCGGTGGCGGGCTGCTCGCCGCGCAGGTTCTCGTTGCGGGCGACCTGGTCGACCAGCTCGGAGACCTCGACCGACCGCGCCGCCTCGATTTCCTCGGCGGTGCGGTTGCGGATGAAGACCGGCTTGCCCAGCCATTGCACGGTCAGCTGCGAGCCTTCCGAGACACCGCCCACGTCGACGCGGATCGAGGCCAGCGCGCGGACATCGGCCGAGGGATTCATCTGGTTCACCAGCGGCCAGACCGCGGCGCCGGCGGCCACGGTCCCCGCGCCCGCGGTGGCGTAATAAAGGAAATCTCTACGGGTGCCTGTGTGTTCTTCTGCGTGCGACACGAGGGTCTCTCCGTTCCTGCGCCGGCATGCCGGCAAATCTCGGATGCGCCGCGGGGTGGCCCGCAGCGGTCTGGAGGGCTAATTAGCGGTAGAAAAATCGAGCGTCCAGAACACAAACCCGGGAGATTCAAAAAAGCGCCGTTGTGTCGCGGTTGTCGCAGCCCTAACGGCCCCCTAACTCCGGCTGGTTGCACAGTCTCCTCCGACCAAGGCGCAGATCCCGATGAAGACACAAATTTTCCCCGCTGCGGTATGTGCCGCGGCCCTCGCCGCGACCGCCGGCTCCGCCCAGGCGGAAACCGAGGTCTCGATCTATTCCGGCATCCAGGGTGCTGCAGGCTCCACGCTGAAGGGCGACTACCCGTCAGGCGGCAGCTATGACCGCGACGTCGCCTGGGACGGCCGCAGCGGCGAGATGCCGCCCTATTACGGCATCCGCGGCACCTGGTGGCAGTCCGAGCGCCTGGGCTTCGGCGCCGAGTTCACCCACTCCAAGGTCTATCTCGACGGCTCCGACAAGTCGGCGCTCGGCTTCGACGGCTTCCAGCTCAGCGACGGGCTGAACGTGCTGACCGCCAATGCCATGGTGCGCTTTCCCGACCAGGCGCCGGGCGTGACGCCCTATTTCGGCGGCGGCATCGGCGTGACGCTGCCGCATGTCGACGCCGAGGTCGGCAGCTCGGACACCTTCGGCTACCAGTTCGGCGGCCCCGCCGTCCGGCTGACCGCGGGTGCGAGCTACGATGTCACCGAGACGGTGGCGCTTTTCGGCGAATACCAGTTCACCGCCTCCTGGAACGATCTCGACCTCGACAACGGCGGATCGGCCAAGACCCAGATCAACACCAACGCGGTGAACCTCGGGGTGGCGCTGAAGTTCTGAGCGGCGCGGCACGGCCCTTGGAGGAGGCGGCCGTGATGCGCTGAAAATACGAAGGGCCGCGCGGCAACGCGCGGCCCTTGTCATGTCTCGGGGAGCAATCCCCGCGTGCTCACCCGCGCGGCGCGCGGCGGCGCAGCGTCACCAGTTTCGCCAGGACCACCGCCACATAGGCCACGCAGACCGCCACCAGGCTGATCCAGGCGTAAAGCGCGAGAAGCGCGCCGACGACCACGAAGCCCACCAGGAAGACCTTCACGTTCCGGCGCGGCACCTTGGTGGTCTTGAAGGACCAGGTCGGCACCGGGCTCACCATCAGGAAGCCGATCCCCATGACGTAAAGCGCCAGCACCGGGTCGGGCAGCACCGGGCCGAGCCCGAAGGCGAAGGCCACGAACATCGGCAGCATCGCCAGCATCGCGCCCGCGGGCGAGGGCACGCCGATGAAATAGGCGTCCTCGCCGCCCTTGCCGCCGACCTCCTCCTTGCGCGCCACGTTGAAGCGCGCGAGCCGCAGGACGCAGCAGATCGCGTAGACAAGCACCGCCAGCCAGCCGAAGCCCGGCAGGTCCTCGAGCGCCCAGAGATAGAGCAGGAAGCCCGGCGCCACCCCGAAGTTCAGGAAATCGGCGAGGCTGTCGAGCTCGGCGCCCATCGGGCTGTCCGAGCCCAGCGCCCGGGCGATGCGCCCGTCGAGCCCGTCGAGCACCGCGGCCAGCAGGATCATCTGCACCGCCAGCTCCCAGCGCCCGTCGAGCCCGTAGCGCAAGGACGAGAGCCCCAGGCCGATCGCCGCCAGCGTCAGCATGTTGGGAATCAGCTGCACCAGCGTCAGCTTGTCCGAGCGGGGGCCCTCGCCGTCCTTCATGTGGTGCCGTCCGCGATCCGGGCGATCACCGTCTCGCCGGCGATCATGGTCTGGCCGAGGGCCACATCGGGTTCGGTGCCCTCGGGCAGGTAGATGTCGAGCCGCGAGCCGAAGCGGATCAGGCCGAAGCGCTCGCCCCGGCGCAGCGGCGCGCCTTCCTCGGTGAAGCAGAGGATGCGCCGCGCCACGAGCCCCGCGATCTGGGTCACGCCGAGGACCCGGCCGTCGGCCATCTCGATCATCAGGGAGTTGCGCTCGTTGTCCTCGGAGGCCTTGTCGAGCGAGGCATTGAGAAACTTGCCGGGCTTGTAGGCCACCCGCGTCACCCGCCCCGCGACGGGGGCACGGTTGATGTGGCAGTTGAAGACCGACATGAAGACCGAGACCCGCATCAGCGGCGCGTCCGAGAGGCCGAGCTCCGGCGGCGGCACCGCGCGTTCGATCAGCGAAACGGTGCCATCGGCGGGCGAGACCACGAGGCCGGGGCGCTCGGGCGTGACGCGCTCGGGGTCGCGGAAGAAGTAGTAGCACCAGACCGTCAGCCCGGCGCCGATCCAGCCCAGCGGCGTCCAGATCGCGTAGAGCACCAGCGCCAGGGCCGCGAAGGCCGCCACGAAGCGCCGGCCCTCGGGGTGCATGGGTTTCAGGAAGGTATCGCGCATCCGCATCGGACGGCCTTTCGGATCATGTCAGTGACCCGGTTCGGTAGCGCCGCCCGCGCGGCGATGCAAGCCCGGCGGGAGGAGGCGGGGCGCTGGTGGGGGGGGGGTGTGGTGCCGCTGGTTGGCTGGGGTGGCGTAGTGCCCTGGGCCGATACCCAACGGTCTGCGTCAGCGGGAACCGCGGCCGGAGGTTGCGGCCCCGCACTCGGCCCCGGCCAGCCCCCCGCGCTCAGCCCTCGGGCGCGGTCGCCTGCATCGAGGGCCGCGCCGCGAAGTCCTCGAACCAGGCCGCCAGCGCCGACCGCCCGGCGCGCCAGTTCCGCGCGTCCTGGCGCAGGTCGAGATAGCCCAGCGCGCAGCCCACCGCGATCTGGCCCGCGTCGAGCGGCCCCGCGAGGTGGCTCATCCAGCGCCCCTCCAGCGCATCGAGCGCACGGGTCACCTTGAGCCACTGCGCCTCGACCCAGTCGGTCGAATATTGCGCCTCGGTCCGGTGCCGGCCCTCGTAGGTCATCAGAAGCGTCGCATCGAGCATCCCGTCGCCGGTGGCCTCGAGGGTCAGCACCTCCCAGATCCGCGCCTCGGGATAGAGCCCCGCGCCCGCCTTGGCGTCGAGGTAGCGGCAGATCACCCGGCTGTCATAGAGCGTCGCCCCGTCCTCGCGCACCAGCGCCGGGATCTTGCCGAGCGGCGCCAGCGCCACGAGGTCGGGATCGGGATCCATCGGCGAGACCGGGCCCTCCACGGTCTCGACCGCATCGGCCATGCCGGTCTCCTCGAGCACCACCCGCACCTTGCGGACATACGGCGAGGGGCTGAGCTTGTAGAGCTTCATCATGGCGGCCTTCCCGGTCAGTTGTCAGTCGCGCCGAGCCTAGCGGCGGGACCGGGGGCTGCAAGGGGGGATCGGGGGGGGGGATGGGGGGGCGAGGGGTGGGTTCGTAGGTGGTGGGTGACTCGAGGTTGGAGAAGGTCGCGGACTTGAGTGGCGATAGGTGAGGGATGACCTGTGCTGGAGGCGCTGAGGTCTGCAGCAATCCGCAACAGCGCAGACGGCGGGCATGGCACGCGGTGTGCTGAGACGGGGCAAGAGGAGGGTCAGCCCGACCCAACCCATCGACGAGCCGCCCCCCGCCAACCGCACCACTAGCGTCCCCAGTCCAGCCCCGCCCATTCACCGCAACACGCCGCCCCGCCCAAAACCCCGCTCAATAGAGGGCGCGCGCCGGACCGGGGGCCGGCGCTGCTGCCCTCCGAGCTGCACACTTAATCCCCGCAAGTTCAGGGCTAGCGATGATCTAAGCGCGCCGCCCCAAGGAGCGCCGGCCCATCGGGCCGGTCCGGCGCGCGCCCGGCACCTTCGGTGCTATTCGGGCGCAAGAGGGCGCAAGCCCCCCGCTACCCCTTCGCCTTCGGATGCGCGGCGGCGTAGACCTTCATCAGGTGCACTTCGTCGACCGAGGTATAGGCCTGGGTCGTCGAGAGCGAGGCATGGCCCAGCAGCTCCTGGATCGCCCGCAGGTCTCCCCCGGCGGCCAGGAGATGCGTCGCGAAGCTGTGGCGCATGGCATGCGGCGTGGCGGAGGCGGGCAGGCCGAGCTGCATCCGGGCGGCCTCGGTCACCTGCTGGACGACGCGCGGGCTGAGCGGCCCGCCGCGGGCGCCGCGGAAGACGGCCTCGCCGGCGCCGATCTCGTAAGGACAGAGCTCCACGTAGCGCGCGACGGCACTCCGGGCGACGGGCAGGACGGGCACCACCCGCTCCTTGCCGCCCTTGCCGGTGATCCGCAGCCCCTCGCCCAGAGGCACATCGCGGCCCGTGAGCCCCAGCGCCTCGGAGATCCGCAGCCCCGAGCCGTAGAGCAGCGTCACCACCGCCACGTCGCGCGCGCCGATCCAGTCGGCCCGGCCCTGCTCGCCGACCTGCGCAAGCATCGCCCGCGCCGCCGGCGCATCGAGCGGACGCGGCAGCTTCTTCTGGAACTTCGGCGCCCGCGCGGAGAGCACCGCCGTCGGCTCGAAGCCCTCGCGCTCGGCAAGCCAGCGGTAGAAGGACTTCACCGCCGAGAGCTTGCGCGCCATGGAGCGCGCCCCGGCCCCGCCCTCGCGCAGATGCGCCATCCAGGCGCGCATCTCGCTGACCGTCACCTCGGAGAGCGCGCCCAGCCCCTGCGGGCCGCCGCGATGCGCGGTCATGAAGGCGATGAAATCCACCACGTCGGCGCGATAGGCGGTCTGGGTATGCGCCGCCTGGCCCTTGAGGGCCCGGGCGGTCTCGAGCCAGGTCTGAAGCGCCTCGCGCGCCTGCGCCGAAAGCGCGAGGCTCACTGCAACCAGCGCCGCATCGACCTCTCGAAGACCCCGGCGAAGAAGGCCAGGAGGTCGGTGCCGTGCTGCGGGGTGAACTGATGCGGGTCCTCGGCGCCCATGATCAACAGGCCCGGCAGGCGGCCCTCGCCGAAGTCGAGTTTCAGGCAGGCCTCGGAGCGGATCCAGTCGGAAAGCTCGCCGTAAAGATCCGGGGCCCCGGCCTCGAGCTGGCGCAGGGTGACCTGGCGGATCGGCGCGCCGCGGCCCTCGCCGATATAGGCGTCGATGAAGCCCGGCCGCGCCACGGTCAACACGCCGCCGAGCCGCGCGATGGCCGGGTCGTCGTCCACCGGCTCGGGGCTTTCCAGCACCAGCTTCATGCAGTCGACGCGCAGGATGTCCGCCACCTCGCCGCCGAGATCGCGCAGGAAGGGCTCGAAATCGGTGGGATCCAGAAGCCGCAGGATCGCCCGGTGGATCTGGTTGGTGCCGGCGAGGTTCTCATAGGCCGCGGCGATGACCGACCGATGGGTCTCCTCGAGCCGGTCGAGGCGCGCCTCGAGCCGCTCCATGGCGATGCCGCGCAGGTCGACGATGTTCGACCCCATGGCGCGCTCGTTGGCGGAGACCAGCGCGCGCATCAAATCCTGGTCTTCCAGAAGGAGGTCGGGACGCTCCAGCAGGGTGCTGCGGAGCGTCGGGTCGATCTTGGCCTGGCTCGTCATATCGCCTCTGTGATGTTGCGGTTCCTTGTGGCCGGAACCTGGGCAATCTTTTCCTCCGAAGGGGTCATTTCTGTCAACGCGGGATCGCCCGCTTGGGGCAGCTTTCGGCGGGGCGGGACTTTGAGGTCACGCCCCCCGGGGACCGAGGTAGGCGCTGAGGCTCTGAGGCGGATCTGCAAAAAGCGCGCCGGTCTCGCGGGGCGGGAAGGCCTGGCCCTCGGCCACCAGGATCGTCGCCTCGGCGAAGCGGCGGGCGTCCTCGGGGGCATGGCTCACCAGGAGCGTCAGCGCCGCGAGCCGGGCCGCGACCGCGCCCACCCGGTCGAGCATCTCGGCCTTGAGCGCGGGGCCCAGCGCCGCGAAGGGCTCGTCGAGAAGCAGGATCGGCCGGGCCTGCAGGAGCACCCGCGCCAGCGCCGCGCGCCCCGCCTGCCCGCCCGAGAGCTCTCCGGGCCGGCGGGTGCCGAAGCCCGCGAGGCCAACCTCGCGCAGCGCCTCGGCGACGCGGTCGCGCGCCTCGGGCGAGAGCCGCCCGCCGCCCGGCGCCAGGGCCAGCCCGAGGTTCCGCTCGAGGCTGAGATGCGGAAAGAGGTTCTGATCCTGAAAGAGCGTCGCCACCGGCCGCCGCGCCGGCGGGGCCTCGGTGATGTCGCCCCCCTGCCAGAGGATGCGGCCCGCCTGGGGCGCCCGGAACCCCGCGATCAGGTCGAGCAGCGTGGACTTCCCCGCGCCCGAGGGCCCTATGACCGCGACCCGCGCACCGGGCTCGAGCCTCAGCGAGGCCCGCAGGCGGTAGTCGCCTTCGCGGTAGTCGAGATCCCGCAGCTCAAGCATGGACGCGCCCTCCTCGGTCGAAGAGCCAGAAGATGGCGAGGCTCGCGCCCAGCAGCAAGAGCGCGGCACCTTGGGCGGCCTGCATCTGGTAGCTGCCCATGAGCCGGTAGACATGCAGGGGCAGCGTCGCCCGCTCGGGGTCGGCGAAAAGCGCGATCACCCCGAGATCGCCCATGGAGAGCGCCGCGCTGAGGCCCGCGGCGAAGCCCAGGGGCCGGCGCAGGCGCGGCAGGAAGACCCAGCGCAGCCAGGCCCAGGGCGTCAGCCCGAGCGCGGCTGAAAGCCGGCCAAAGTCGGCGCGGATCGCCTCGGCCTCGGGGCGCAGGATGCGCAGCGCGAAGGGCAGGCTCACCAGCGCGTTGATCAGCGCGGTGACCGGCAGCGCCAGCGTGAAGGGGTTCACGACAGGCCGCAGCAGCAGGAAAAGCCCGGTGCCCAGGACCAGGGGCGAGATGGCGATGCCCAGAAGGCCCAGCGCCTCGCCGCGCCGGGTCGCGAGCGGCAGCGCCCAGGCGAGACACAGCGCGGTCGAGGCCAGCGCGACGCTCAGCGAATGGCCGGCGGCGACCCAGGTCTCGGGGCCCAAGAGCGCCAGCCCCGGCAGCCCGCGCAGCGCCACCAGCGACAGCGGCGTCAGCAGGAACAGCGCCACCACACCGATCGCCAGCGCGTCGAGCGCGCGCTGCCCCCGGCCCTGCCCGTCCCAGCGTGGCACCACCCGGTCGAGCCCCGCGCCGAAGCCCGTCCCGCCCGAGAGCTTCAGCGCCACGAGCCCGGCGGCCGTCGCCAGCGCCAGCTGCAGCAGCGACAGCGCCGCCGCCCGGCCCAGGTCGAAATCGAAGCGCATGGCCTGGTAGATCGCCAGCTCCACGGTCGTGGCGCGCGGCCCGCCGCCGAGCGTCAGCGCCACCGCGAAGGAGGACAGGCAGATCACGAAGATCACCGCGAAGGCGCCGGGCAGGATGCGCGCCAGCATCGGCGCCTCGATGGTGCGGAAGACCGCCCAGGGCGTCAGCCCCAGCGCCGCGGCCAGCCGCAGACGCTCGGCCGGGACCGCGAGCCAGCCCTGCAGCAGGAGCCTGGTGGCCAGCGGCAGGTTGAAGAAGACATGCGCCAGCACCACCCCGTGCAGCCCGTAGATCGTCACCTCCGGCAGGCCCAGGGCGGCGAGCCCGCGGTTGACCAGGCCGTTGGCCCCGAAGGTCGCGATCAGCCCCAGGACCGCCACGATCACCGGCAGGATGAAGGGCGCGCCCAGAAGCGCCACCAGGAGCCCGCGCCCGGCAAAGCGCCGCCGCGCCAGCGCGCGGGCCACCGGCACCGCCGCCAGGACCGAGAACAGCCCCGACAGGAACGCCTGCAAAAGGGTGAAGCGCAGCGCCTGGCCGTCGCCGGGCGCGAAGCCGGAAAAGCCCCCCGCCCGCAGGGTCACCGCGCCGATGGGCACCAGCGTGAGCGCCAGCACCAGCGCGGCGGCGATCAGCGCGAGAGACCGGCGCGCCATGCCTCGACCGCGTCATCCTTGAGCGCGGCGGCCTCGTCCTCGGAGTAGAACAGCACCGTCTCGGGCAGCTCCAGCGCCTGGAAGCCCTCGGGCCACCCCTCGCGCTCGAGCGCGGCGGGGATCGACCAGTTGCCGGTGGCGATCATCTCCTGGAAGTCCTCGGAAAGGGTGAACTCCAGGAAGTCCCGCGCCAGCTCGGGCTCCTCGGTGACCGAGGTGACGGCCGAGAGCTCGACCATGAAGTAATGGCCCTCGGGGAAGATCGCCGCGGCGACGCTGTCGTCCTCTTCGGCGATCATGTGGTAGGCGGGCGAGGTGGTGTAGGAGAGCACCATGTCGGCCTCTCCGTCGGTGAAGAGCCCGTAGCTTTCCGACCAGCCCTTGGTCACCGTCAGCACGCTGTCTGAGAGCCGCGCCCAGGCCTCTTCGGCCTCATCGCCGTAGACCGACTGCACCCAGAGCGCCATGGCCAGCCCCGAGATCGAGGAGCGCGGGTCCTGGATCACCAGCGACAGATCCTCATCGGCGTCGAGCAGCGCCTCGAAGCTCTCGGGCGGGCTCTCGAGCCGGTCGCGGTCGTAGACGAAGGCGGTGTGGCTGTAGTTGAAGGGCAGGAAGGTGTCGTCCTGCCAGTCGATCGGCAGGGTCAGCGCCGAGAGGTCCTGCCCATGCGGCGCGAAAAGCCCCGAGGCCCGCGCCCGCTGGGTCACATCGGTGTTGAGCCCGAAGACCACATCGGCATCGGTGGCCTCGCCTTCGAGCAGGAGCCGGGGCAGAAGCTCGCCGGGCTTGAACTGCAGGTCGCAGTTGCAGCGGGTCTCGAACATCTCCTCGATGGCGGGTCCGGGGCCCCATTCGGAGACCACGTAGTCGCCCGCGTAGACGGTGAGCACCTTCTCCTGGGCGAGCGCCGCGCCCGCGGAAAGGGTGACCGCTGCAAAAGTCGTGAGGGCTTTCATCTTGCCGTCCTTCCATTTGCGGCGGATGGGCAAGATCGGGGGCCTTGGGCCCGGCAAACCTTCCCTCCGCCGGTGTTAACCGGGTCAGGTTCAACGGGTTCGCGCGTGGCGCATCTCAGCCCTACCGGGCACCCCGAGGTATCCCTTGAGGTAACGCCCGGCCCCCGGGCTGACAAGGCGAAACGGCTTGTTGGGGGCGCGGGGCTTGATTAGGACGGAGGCGCGTCTGTCGAGGATCCGCCCCATGAGCTTCAACACCTTCGGTCACCTTTTCCGCGTCACCACCTGGGGCGAAAGCCACGGGCCCGCGCTCGGCTGCACGGTGGACGGCTGCCCGCCGGGCGTGGCGATCGACGAGGCGGCGATCCAGCACTGGCTCGATCGGCGCAAGCCCGGCACCAGCCGCTACACCACCCAGCGCCGCGAGGCGGACGCGGTGCGCATCCTCTCGGGCGTCTTCGAGGGCCGCACCACCGGCACCCCGGTGCAGCTGATGATCGAGAACACCGACCAGCGCTCCAAGGACTACGGCGAGATCGCCGAGACCTTCCGCCCGGGCCATGCCGACATCACCTACTGGCAGAAATACGGCATCCGCGACCCGCGCGGCGGCGGGCGTTCCTCGGCGCGCGAGACCGCGGCCCGGGTGGCCGCCGGCGGGCTGGCCCGCGCGGTGCTCGCCGAGCTCGCGCCGGACCTCCGCATCCGCGGCTACATGGTGCAGATGGGCCCGCATGGCATCGAGGGTGCGCGCGAGATGGACGAGATCGAGAACAACCCCTTCTGGGTGCCCTCGGCGCAGACCGCCGAGAGCTGGGGCGCCTACCTCGACGGGCTGCGCAAGTCCGGCAATTCCTGCGGCGCGATGATCGAGGTCGCCGCCAGCGGCGTGCCCGCGGGCCTCGGCGCGCCGGTCTACGCGAAACTCGACACCGAGATCGCCGCGGCGCTCATGTCGATCAACGCGGTCAAGGGCGTGGAGATCGGCGAGGGCATGGGCGCCGCGGCACTGACCGGCGAGGCCAATGCCGACGAGATCTTCCTCGGCAACGACGGCGCGCCGGTCTATTCCTCGAACCACGCCGGCGGCATCCTCGGCGGCATCTCCACCGGCCAGGAGATCACCGCGCGCTTCGCGGTGAAGCCGACCTCCTCGATCCTGAAGCCGCGCGCCTCGATCACCAAGTCGGGCCAGCCGACCGAGGTGATCACCAAGGGCCGCCACGACCCCTGCGTCGGCATCCGCGCGGTGCCGGTGGGCGAGGCCATGCTGGCCTGCGTGCTGCTCGACCACATCCTGCTCGACCGCGCCCAGACCGGCGGCGCGCGCGGGGCGATCGGCTGAAGGCTTCTCCCGCGGCGCGGAGGGCGTTTTGGGAAAAACGACACGTTTTTCGGGGCTTGGTTGTGAGGGTCGGGCTTTTGTCCGGGGTGTCGGGCTGAGCTGGTTGGTTGGATTGGGGGGCTCTGCCCCCCGCCGGGCCTGCGGCCCGACCCCCCCGAGGTATTTTTGCCAAGCTGAAGGGCTGGGCGGGGCGCCTGGTGGGGCCGTGGTGCGTCGGGTGCGAGCCTGGGCTGTGGTTCTGGGCTTGGGACCTGGGAGGGGGCCGGGCCGGTGGGCTTTTGTTGGGGATCGATGCGAAGGCGCCCTTGGGGGGATTGCGCCTGGTGTGGGTGGGGCCGGGAGCGCGCCGGGGGGATGGCCCGGGACGCGCTCCGGCTTTGGTCAGGCGGGCGCTTCGGCGGGGGCGGGGGCTGTGGGCAGGCCGCCGATCTCGGTCAGGGCGCGGGCGACCTCCTCCACGCCTTCGGCGCGGCGCATCGCGGTGAAGAAGAACGGCCGCCCGGCGCGCATCCGCGTCGCGTCGCGCTCCATCACCTCGAGCGAGGCGCCGACATGCGGGGCGAGGTCGGTCTTGTTGATCACCAGGATATCCGAGCGGCAGATCGCCGGGCCGCCCTTGCGCGGGATCTCTTCGCCCGCGGCCACGTCGATCACGTAGATCGTCACATCGGCAAGCTCGGGCGAGAAGGTGGCCGAGAGGTTGTCGCCGCCGGATTCGATCAGCACCAGCTCGAGGTCGGGGAAGCTCTCCGTCAGCTCGGCGATGGCGGCGAGGTTGATCGAGGCATCCTCGCGGATCGCGGTATGCGGGCAGCCGCCGGTCTCCACCCCGCGGATCCGGTCGAGCGGCAGCACCTGTCGGCGCATCAGCTCCTCGGCGTCCTCCTGGGTGTAGATGTCGTTGGTCACCACCGCCATCGACAGGCGCGGGGCGAAATGCGCGCAGAGCGCGGCGGTCAGCGTGGTCTTGCCGGCGCCGACCGGGCCGCCGATGCCGACGCGCAGGGGGCCATTGGGAGAGGTCATATGCGGTCCTTTCGTCAGGAGCGGAAAAGCTTGGTCTCGAGCGCCTCGTGGCGCATGGCGGCGATGTCGAGCGCGGGCGCGAAGCCGCCGATCTCGTCGAGCGTGGCGGACTGCGCGGCCCGCGCGGTGGCGGCGATCCGGGGTGTGGCGCCCGCGATGGCGGCCTGACCTTCGCCCTGGCCCAGCGGCACGAGCCGCATGGCGGCCCCGGCATAGGTCTGGACGGCGGCCATGAGGCAGGCTTCGAGCGCCGCGCCGGGATCGAGCCGCAGCAGGTGCACCGCCCGCCCCGCGGCCACCGGATAGGCCATGTCGGGCAGGTCGAGCCCCCAGACCCGCCGCGCGGTCGCGGCGAAGGCGGCACCGGTCAGCGCGGTCTCGCGGCGGCGGTGGGCGGCGCCCGAGAGCGCGGCGGCCAGCTCGGCCAGCGGCGCCGGCTCCGCGCCTTCGGCGGCCCGGGCGAAGAGTACCGCGTCGCTCCAGCCCGCGCCGTGGCTCAACCAGTCGGCCAGCCAGGCCTCGAGGTCCGCGCCGGAGGTCAGCCGGGCCTCGGCGACCAGGGTCTCGAGCCCGTGGGAATAGGCGAAGCCGCCGGTCGGGAAGGCGGGCGAGAAGAGCTGGTGCAGGACCAGCCCGGCCTCAGGCATGGGCGTGATCCCCGGGGCCATGCGCGTGGGAGTGGTCGTGCCCATGGGTGCGGCCATGGCCATAGGCGCCGCCCTCGGGGGTGAAGGGCTCCTCCACCGCGCGGGTCTTGGCGCCGAGGCGGGCCAGGAGGTCGGCCATGACGTGATCGCGCTGGATCAGCAGGCGGTGGGTCTCGATCTGGCAAGGCGTGTGGCGGTTGCCGATGTGCCAGGCGAGCCGCACGAGGTCGGCCCCGGTGATCTCGAGGAGCGGCTCGGGCGCGGCGGCGATGGCGACCTCACCCGCCTCGGTCAGGAGCACCCCGCCGGCCTCGAGCGAGGTGGTCTGCGCGAGGTCCACGAGCAGCGCCCGCCCGTCATCGAGGCGGATCACCCGGCGGCGCAGGAAGCGGCCCTCGTAATCGAGGGTGACCCGCCCGATCGGGGCGGCATGGGCGTGGGCGTGGTAGGCGCGGGCGGTCAGATCGGTCATCGGGAGGCTCGGGTTGGGGGTTGGGATATGGGTTGGGGCGGTTGGCAAACGGTGGGGATCGGGACGGGACGGTTGGCAAACGGTGGGATCGGGACGGAACTGAGGGTGCGAGGCGGAACGGACGGTCAGGTGACGATCAGAGCGGGGCGGCGGTGTCGGGCTCGGATCGCGGCGGGTTGCGGATGGAACGGCGCGGCGGGCGGCGGATCGAAGCGGGACGGCGCGCGGGTCATCACGCATGCGCCCCCAACCCACGGCGCCGCTCAGAACAGGAAATACCGCTGCGCCATGGGCAGCTCGGCGGCGGGCTCGCAGGTCAGGAGCTGCCCGTCGGCGCGCACCTCGTAGGTCTCGGGGTCGACCTCGATCTTCGGCGTCGCGTCGTTGAGCAAGAGGTCGGACTTGCCGATGCCGCGGGTGCCGCGCACCGCGACCACCTCCTTGGCGAGGCCCAATGCGTCGCCCACCCCGCGGGCCTCGGCGGCGGCCGAGACGAAGGTCACCGCGGAGCGTTCGACCGACCGGCCGTAGGCGCCGAACATCGGGCGGGAATAGACCGGCTGCGGCGTCGGGATCGAGGCATTGGGGTCGCCCATCTGCGCCATGGCGATGGTGCCGCCCAGAAGCACCATGTCGGGCTTCACCCCGAAGAAGGCCGGCGACCAGAGGCAGAGGTCGGCGCGCTTGCCCTCCTCGATCGAGCCGATCTCGTGGCTGAGACCATGGGCGATGGCGGGGTTGATGGTGTATTTCGCCACGTAGCGGCGGACGCGCAGGTTGTCGTTCTCGCCCGTCTCTTCCGGCAGGCGCCCGCGCTGTTTCCTCATCTTGTCGGCGGTCTGCCAGGTGCGGATGATCACCTCGCCGACGCGGCCCATGGCCTGGCTGTCCGAAGCGATGATCGAGAAGGCCCCCATGTCGTGCAGGATGTCCTCGGCGGCGATGGTCTCGCGGCGGATGCGGCTTTCGGCGAAGGCCACGTCCTCGGGGACGCGCTTGTCGAGGTGATGGCAGACCATGAGCATGTCGAGATGCTCTTCCAGGGTGTTCACCGTGAAGGGCCGCGTGGGGTTGGTCGAGGAAGGGAGCACGTGTTCCTCGCCGCAGATGCGGATGATGTCGGGGGCATGGCCGCCGCCCGCGCCCTCGGTGTGGAAGGCATGGATGGTGCGGCCCTTCATGGCGGCCACGGTCTGTTCCACGAAACCCGATTCGTTCAGCGTGTCGGTGTGGATCATCACCTGGACGTCGTGATCCTCGGCGACGCTCAGGCAGGTGTCGATCGCCGCGGGCGTGGTGCCCCAGTCCTCGTGCAGCTTGAGCGCGCAGGCGCCGGCCTCGACCTGTTCGACCAGCGCGCCGGGCAGCGAGGCGTTGCCCTTGCCCGCGAAGGCGAGGTTCATCGGGAAGGCGTCGGCGGCCTGCAGCATGCGCCCGATGTGCCAGGGCCCGGGGGTGCAGGTGGTGGCCAGGGTGCCATGGGCGGGCCCGGTGCCGCCGCCGAGCATGGTGGTCAGGCCCGAGTGCAGCGCGTCCTCGATCTGCTGGGGACAGATGAAATGGATGTGGCTGTCGAAACCGCCGGCGGTCAGGATCCGTCCTTCACCCGCGATGACCTCGGTGCCGGGGCCCACGGTGATCTGCACGCCGGGCTGGGTGTCGGGGTTGCCGGCCTTGCCGATGCGCGCGATCCGCCCGTCGCGCAGCGCCACGTCGGCCTTGTAGATGCCGCTGTGGTCGAGGATCAGCGCATTGGTGATCACCGTGTCCGGGGCGCCCTCGGCGCGACTGGCCTGGGACTGGCCCATGCCGTCGCGGATCACCTTGCCGCCGCCGAATTTCACCTCTTCGCCATGCGGGCCGGTCAGGTCACGCTCGACCTCGATGATCAGGTCGGTGTCGGCGAGCCGCAGCTGGTCGCCGGTGGTGGGGCCGAACATGGCGGCGTGATCGGCGCGGGAGATGGTGGCGGGCATGGGCAGGGCCTTCCGTGAGAGACCCCGCGAGCCTTGCCCCGCGCCGGGGGGCTGTCAAACCGGAGGGCATTTTCGAAAAGCCCCCACCGGAACGGCAAACGCCTGGCAATATTGGAAAATATCGCCAGGCGCCTGATCGGTCGGGGCACCCCGCGCGAGGCGGTGTGCCCATTTTTTCAGCAGATGCTCAGACCGGCGTCGCGTGGGTGCGGCGCGGCGGCAGGCCGGGCGGCGTCGCGGGCTGGCGACGGCTGCCGCGGGGGCGGGCCGGGGTCAGCTCGACCAGCCGGGCGCGCTCCAGCGCCTCGGCGCGGGTGGCGCATGGCGCGGTCTCTTCCGACGCCTCCTTCGGCGGCTCCTTCACCGTCGGGCGGATTCCCCAGACCGCTTCCGCCGACGAGGCCGCCATGGCATCGAACATGATCTGCGACATCTTGATCTGCTGGCTCCAGATCGCCCCCGACCAGGCGAGCCAATTGCGCGTCGCATCCATCGCTGTGAACATCCGTCTTATCCTCCCTTTGACGGTGGTTCCCTTGGCGGAGGCGCGGATCGGCGCCCCCTGCCCCGCGCCGCCCGGGCTGGCGGCGCGCGGCGTTCTTATCCGCCGTCCAGGATCCCCCTGAGATCCTCGGTCCGGCGTTCGGTCAGCCGCGCGAGGCAGCCGAAGCGCAGAAGCGGCTGCATCGAGCCGCCGCGCGCCATGTAGCTTTCCGCCTCGCAGGCCGCGTCGCGGAAGGGGATCCAGGCGCGCTGCGCCTGGCGCATGGTCTCCTCGGCCGGGGCCGCCCCCTCGGGCAGATATTGGTCCCAGCGACGTAACTCGGCGATGACAGCGCGCCAGACGCGGTTCAGCTCGGCATCGGCGGCGTCATAGGCGCGCGCGGCACAGAGGTTCATGTCGCGCTGGGTCATGGCATTGGCGCAGTCCACCTCCTGGGCCGCGGCCCGTCCCGGCAGGAGCGCCGCGACAAACGCGGCCAGCCCAAGGCCCTCGCGACGCATCTAGAGCGGCCCCATGACCTGGGCGTTGAAGCCGAAGACCCGGCGCGCGCCGGCATAGGGGATCAGCCGCACCTCGCGGCGCTGGCCCGGCTCGAAGCGCACCGCGGTGCCCGCGGCGATGTCGAGCCTGTGGCCGCGCGCGGCGGCACGGTCGAAGTCGAGCGCGGGGTTGGCCTCGGCGAAATGGTAATGCGAGCCCACCTGCACCGGCCGGTCGCCGGTATTGGCGACCATGAGGGTGATCGGCGTGCGGCCCTCGTTCAGCGTCAGATCGCCGGCGGCGGTGAGGATCTCGCCGGGGATCATGGCCGCCCCCGGTCCCGGCGCGTGTCGCGGCGCGGGCGCGGCTGGCGCAGCTCGGTCCGGGCGAGCACCCCGGCCAGGGCCAGGACCGCCAGCGCGGCGGTCACCGCAAGCCAGCCCGCGCCGTCGTGAGGGTGCAGATGCGCGCCCTCATGGGCGAAGGCGGGACCGGCCAGAAGGGCCGCGGCGGGGATCAGAAGGTGACGCATCGTGGGGCTCCTTGCAGGCATACTAGCGGATCGGGTTGTGAACGGTGACAAGTTTTGTGCCGTCGGGGAAAGTTGCCTCGACCTGCACCTCGTGGATCATCTCGGGCACGCCCGCCATGCATTGCTCGGCGGTCAGGACCTCGGCGCCGGCCTGCATCATCTCGGCGACGCTGCGGCCGTCGCGGGCGCCCTCGACCACCGCGTCGGTGATCAGCGCGATGGCCTCGGGGTGGTTGAGTTTCACGCCGCGCGCGAGACGGCGGCGGGCCACCTCGGCGGCCATGGAGACAAGCAGCTTGTCCTTTTCGCGGGGGGTCAGGTTCATCGTGTCACAGCATCCAGGGTCGGGGAAGATCGGCCGCGCAGGCGTCGCGCAGCAAGGGCAGAAGGGTGTGGCGCAGCTCGAAGCCATCGGGCGCCAGAACGCGCGCGACCACCAGTCCAGGCAGGGGGGAGGAGATCCCCGCCGTGACCGGCAGCCGCGCCCGGAGCGCCGGGAGCTGCCCCTCGGCGCCCGGTGCCGCGATGACCAGGGTGGCCATCGCACGGGCTCCGTCGGCGACGCCGGGCTGGGCCAGGGCCGCGGCGGCATCGCCATTCAGCGCCAGGCGGTCGGCATGGATCAGCGCGCCGCCGCGGCGTATGTCGATGCGGTCGCGCAGGGCCAGGCGGCGGACCTCCTCGCCCATGGCCGCGCGTCCGAAGATCAGCGTCTCGACCCCGAGGAAGCGCGCGTCCTCGGCCATCTCGACGCTCAGGCGCCGGTCGAGCGCGGCGCCGTCGAAGAGGATCGTCTCCTGCGGCAGCCAGTCGAGCCGCGCGCCCGGCGCCAGCGTCAGCCGCGTCTCGACCCGGCCCGGCGCGGGACCTTGCGCGCGGTAGATCCGCTCCGCCGCCTGGCTGGTCAGCGTCAGATGCGCGCCGGGTTCGGCCCCGGCCTCGAGCGTGAAGGCGTCGCCCCCAGTGATCCCGCCCGCGGTGTTGAGCCAGGTCGCCGAGAGCGCCCCGCCCGCCCCATGCGGGAAGAGCAGCCGCAGCGAGCCCTCCTGCCGAAGCGCCGCGATCCGGCTCGCCCCTCCGCGCAGCCGCGCGGTGATCCGCGCCCGGCCACGGGCCCGCTGCCGGGCCGGTCCCGGGGCGTCATCTGCCAGATCGTAGGGAATCGTCACGCTCCAAAAGTCACCCCGAAAGCTGAGCGCGCCCGGCGCGGCGGTTGCAAGCGCGGGCACCCCGCCCGGGGGGCCTGTGGCAAATTCACAAGGACGCTGCACAAAAAACAGTCAGGGCGGGCGGATCGCCGGGGCGCGGGCGGGCCATGCCGCGCGTGGGGCTCAGCCCTCCACGCCGGGTTTCGGCGGGGCGGGCGGGCTGTAGGCGCAGGCCTCGGGCTTGATGTCGAGAAGCGGCGTGCCGTCGATGCAATCGAGCCCGCGGACCAGCAGCGCCGCCCCCTCGCGGCCCACCAGCCGCACCCGCGACAGGCCGATCGGATTGGGCCGCACCGGCGAGCGCAGCGAGAAGGTGCCGCGCAGCGCCCCGTCGGATTTCGGGCTTTGCGTGACCAGGTCGCGGCGCGAGCGGTCGAGCCAGTAAAGCACGTCGAGGGCTTGATAATTCTCCAACCCGTCAAGCGCCGGGGCCCAGATCTCGTCGACCTCGAGCCGGCAGAGCGGCCCGTCGGGCACACCCTGGCGCGGACAATCGGCGCGGGTGGCAAAGGGCGTCCGGCAGCGCCCGATGAAATAGAGCCCCGCCGAGGGCGCCTCGGGCAGTTCAGCCGTGGTTTCGCCGGGCCGGATCTCGGTCATCTCAGCGCCTTTTTTCTGCCATCTGTCCTGTCTAGCGTGATCGAAACGCCCCGGTCCATCCAGGATCGGACCGGCACCTGAACCGGACCCACAGTCCGAGCCCCGCGGCTAGATCAATTTCCGCGAATATGTCCTTGCATTTAAATACATTGACCTAACGGCAGCGCATCGGCTTGCTGCGCGCGATATCGGCGCATCAGGTTTCTTAGTGCCTTTGGTTAACGAGTTTCCCCCTTCCCTCCGCAGCGGGGGGAAGGGGGCATATCACAGACCCCTGCCCGCTTGCTCCGCGCCCCCCGCCGCCGCATAGTCCGCCCCGGAGCGATCAGGGGGATAGCGGCTCGGATGCCCGAATTTCTGACGGTGCGGGAACTCGCCGAACTACTGCGGATCAAGGAGCGGAAGGTCTACGACCTGGCCGCCTCGGGGGCCGTGCCCTGCGCCAAGGTCACCGGCAAGCTACTGTTTCCCGAGGATGAAGTGCGCGCCTGGATCGCCGGGGGTCGCTCGGGCCCCGCGCCCGAACGCCCGGCGCCGCCGCCGGTCTTCCTCGGCAGCCACGACCCGCTTCTGGAATGGGCGCTGCGGCAGTCGGGCGCCGGGCTCGCGACGCTTTTCGACGGCTCGGGCGCGGGGCTTCGGCGCTTCCTGCGCGGCGAGGGCCTGGCGGCGGGGCTGCATCTGCCGGGCCCCGGGGGCCGCTGGAACATCCCCGCCGTCGAGGCCGAGGCCGCCCGCACCGACGCAGTGCTGATCGCCTTCGCACGCCGCCAGCGCGGGCTGATCCTGCGCCCCGGCATGGCGAAGGGAACGCGCGGGCTCGAGGCCCTGCCCGACCTCTGGATCGCGCCCCGCCCCGAGACCACCGGCAGCGAGAAGCTCTTTGCCACGCTCCTGGCCGAGGCGGGCCTCGACCCCGCCCGGCTGATGCGCACCGGCACCGCCCAGAGCGAGGAGGACGCCGTCTTCGCGGTGAAGCACGAGGAGGCCGACACGACCTTCGGCCTCGAGGCGCTGGCGCGGACGCATGGGCTCGATTTCCTGCCGCTGGCCGAGGAGCGCTTCGACCTGCTGGTCGACCGCCGCGCCGCCTTCGAGCCGCCGCTGCAGGCGCTGTTCGAGGTGATGCGCTCCGAGGCCTTCCGCGCCCATGCCGGGCAGCTCGCGGGCTACGACGTCCGCGAGGCGGGCACGGTGCGCTGGAACGCGTGAGGGGTGGGGGGCGGAGGTCGGCGCTAGGGGGTAAGCCTTTGATTTAAATTCGGATCTAAGGCTCTCCCGCCACCCGTTGCGCCGGCTTTCAAAGCAGCCATCAACGCCAGCCCCCCCTCACACCGCCAGGTGCCGCGCCGTGACCTCGGGGGCGGCGTCGAGCTCCGCGAAGCTGCCCTCGAAGACCACCCGGCCGTGGTCGATCACCGCCACGCGGTCGGCCACGGCGCGGGCGAAGGGCAGCGCCTGTTCCGACAGAAGGATGCTCAGCCCCGCCCGCTTCAGCCGCAGGATCGCGCGGGCCATCTCGGTCACGATCACCGGGGCGATGCCCTCGGAGGGCTCGTCGAGCAAGAGGCAGGCGGGGTTGCCCATCAGCGTCCGGGCGATGGTCAGCATCTGCTGCTCCCCGCCCGAGAGCGCCTTGCCGCGCGCCTCGGCGCGTTCGGCAAGGTTCGGGAACAGCTCGAAAAGCGCCTCTTCCTGCCAGTGCGGCAGCCCCTCGCGCGGCTTCTGGCGACCGGTCTCGAGGTTCTCGCGCACCGTGAGCTGGGTGAAGATACGCCGCTCCTCGGGGACATAGCCGAGCCCGGCGCGGGCGACGCGATAGGCCGGCCAGCCGGTGATCTCCTGCCCGTTCAGCCTCACCGAACCGCGCGCCAAGGGCAGCATCTGCATCGCCGCCTTGAGCGTCGTGGTCTTGCCCGCGCCGTTGCGGCCCAGAAGCGCCACCACCTCGCCGCGGCCGAGCCGCAGCGACAGGCCCTGCAACACCTGCGCCTTGCCGTAGAAAACCTCTGCGCCCGCGATCTCAAGCATCGGCCAAGGCCTCCGGGTCGAGCCCGCCGCCGAGGTAGACCTCGCGGACGCGCGGGTCGGCGCGCACCGCCTCGGGCGCGCCCTCGGCGATCAGCGCGCCGCGGTCGAGCACCATGATCCGCTCGGCATGGCCGAAGACCACGTCCATGTCGTGCTCGGTGAAGAGGATCGTCATGCCGGTCTCGCGCGCGATGCGGGTCACGGTCTGCATGAGCTCGCCGCGCTCGCCCGCGGCCATGCCCGCGGTGGGCTCGTCCATGAGCAAAAGCCGCGGCTCGAGCGCCAGCGCGATGGCCAGCTCCAGCCGCTTCAGATCGCCATAGGCCAGGATCGCGGCGGGCCGCTCGGCGACCTCGGCCAGCCCCACCGTCTCGAGCAGCGCCTGCGCCTCGGCGCGGTAGAGCCGGGTGGCGAAGCCGCGCAGGCTCAACCCCCGGCGGCGGTGCGCCAGAAGCGCGGTCTGCACGTTCTCGATCACCCGCATCGAGGCCCAGGTGCCAGTGATCTGGAAGGTCCGCCCGACGCCGCGCCGGGCGATGCGCGCCGGGCTCAGCCCGGTGATCCGCCGCCCGTCGAAGCGCGCCTCGCCCGCGGTGGGGCGGGTCTCGCCCATGAGCATGCGGAAAAGCGTCGACTTGCCCGCGCCATTGGGCCCGATCAGCGCCTGGATGTCGCCGGGCGCAAGCGCGAAGCTCACCCCGTCGACCGCGCGCAGGGCGCCGTAGTGGCGCGACAGGCCCCGGACCTCGAGCAGCGCGCTCATGGCCGCGCCCGCGCCCAGAGCGCCCGCGCCGTGCCGACCAGCCCCTGCGGCGCCAGCGTCACGATGAAGAGCACCACCAGCCCCAGCGCCAGGCGCCAGTAGTCGAAGCGGGTCAGCCAGTCGACGCCGGCCTCGAAGACCGCGCCGCCGACCCAGCCGCCCGAGAGCGTCTTCACCCCGCCCAGGAACACCACGATCAGCGCGTCGAAGCTGCGGGCGATCTCGAGCTCGTTGGGAAAGACCGAGCCCTTGGCGAAGACGAAAAGCCCGCCCGCGAGCCCGGCCATGGCGCCCGCGAAGGTGAAGGCCGCCCATTGCAGCGCGCGGGTGTCGAATCCGGTGGCCGCCGCCCGGGGGGCGTTGTCGCGCGCCGCGCGCAGCGCGTAGCCGAAGGGCGCATGGGCGGCGTGGCGCAGGGTCAGGATGCCGCCGACCGAAAGCGCGAAGGACAGCAGGTAGAAGACGGTGTTGCTGTCGGCCCAGCGCGCGGGCCAGATGCCGATCAGCCCGTCCGAGCCGCCGGTCACCCCCGCCCATTGCCAGACCAGCGACCAGAGGAGCTGCGCGAAGGCCAGCGTCAGCATGGCGAAATAGACCCCGCTGGCGCGCAGCGCGACAAAGCCGATGCCCAGCGCCAGCCCGCCCGCGATGAGCGGCGCGAGCAGGAGCGCCAGCTCCATCGGCGCATCCGCGTGCCGCACCAGGAGCGCCGCGGCATAGGCCCCGCCGCCGTAGAAGGCCGCATGGCCGAAGCTCACCAGTCCCGCCTGGCCCAAGAGGAAGTGCAGCGAGGCGGCGAAGAGGCAGAAGATCGCGATGTCGGTGGCCAGGACCAGCGCGAAGGGCGAGCCGTAAAGCGGCAGTGCGGCCAGCGCGGCGAGCGCCAGCCCGACCGCGAGGCGCATCCTGCCTGACGCCGGGGCGATCGGGTCCTCGGGCGGGCCGACCTGGCCCAGCTCTCCGGCGACCTCCTCGCGGCCCAGCAGCCCGAAGGGCCGCCACATCAAGACCGCGACCATGACCACGAAGGTCAGCGCCAGGGTCGATTGCGGCAGGTAGCTCACCCCGAAGACCCCGACGACGGAGATCAGCACCGAGGCCAGATAGGCCCCGGGCAGCGAGCCCATGCCACCCACCACCACGACCACGAAGACCGAGGTCAGGATGGTGAAATCCATCAGGAGGTCCGCCCCGCCCTTGGGCAGTTGCAACGCGCCGCCAAGGCCCGCCAGCGCGCAGCCCAGCGCGAAGGTCGCGGTGAAGAGCCAGCGCTGGTTGACGCCCAGCGCGCCGACCATCTCGCGGTCCTGTGTGGCGGCGCGGACCAGGATGCCGAAGCGCGTCCGGGTGATCAGCGCCCAGAGGCCCAGCGCCACCAGCGGCGTCAGCGCGATCAGCGCGAGGTCGTATTTAGGCACCGGCTCGCCGAGGATGCGCACCACCCCGCGCAGCCCCGGGGCGCGCGGGCCCAGAAGGTCCTCGGGGCCCCAGATCATCAGCGCCAGGTCCTGCACGATCAGGATCACCCCGAAGGTGGCGACAAGCTGGAAGAGCTCGGGCGCGGCATAGACCCGGCGCAGGATCACGATCTCGACCAGCGCGCCGATCAGCCCGACGCCGAGCCCGGCGAGCAGGATCGCCCCCCAGAAGCCGAGGCTGCCCGGCAGCACCTGCATGAGGCTCCAGCCCAGGTAGGCCCCGAGCATGTAGAAGGAGCCATGGGCGAAGTTCACGATCCGGGTGACGCCGAAGATCAGCGACAGGCCCGAGGCGACCATGAAGAGCGCCCCGGCATTGGCAAGCCCGGTCAGGATCTGCGCGAGGATCAGGCCCATCGGGGGGTGTCCCTTCGGCCAGGAGGCGGGGGGTTACTCGGCGGCGCGGCGGCTCTTCACCTCGGCGTCCTCGGGCAGATAGGCCGCGCCGTCGCGGTAGGCCCAATCGACCATGACGCCCGCGCCCTCTTCAACCGCAGTGGTGCCGACGAAGGCGCCCATGGTCGACTGGTTGTCGATCTCGCGGTAGGTGACCTCGCCCACCGGGCCGGTGACGCTCAGACCTTCGAAGGCGGCGCGGATGGCCTCGGGCGCGAAGCTCTCGGCGCGCTCGAGCGCGGCGGCGACCGAGAGGCCGGTCATATAGCCCACCAGCGAGCCGTTCTTCGGGCTTTCCTCCCAGCGGGCGGTGTAATCCGCGACGAAGTCGGCGTTGGCGTCACCCTCGAAGGCATACCAGGGGTAGCCGGTGACCACCCAGCCCTCGGGGGCCTCGGCGCCCAGGGGCTCGAGGTATTCCGGCTCGCCCGAGAGCAGGCCGAAGACCGCGCGATCTTCGAAGAGGCCCCGGTCGGCGCCCTCGCGGACGAACTTGGCCAGGTCCGGGCCGAAGGTGACGTTGTAGATCGCATCGGGCTTGGCGCGCTCCAGCGCCTGCACCTCGGCGCCGGCGTCGATCTGGAAGAGCTGCGGCCATTGCTCGCCGACGAACTCGACCTCGGGCTTGAGCGAAGTCAGCACCTCCTTGAAGGCCGCGACCGCGTCCTTGCCGTAGGCGTAGTTCGGCGCGATGGTCGCGAAGCGCGTGGCCTCGGTCTTGGCGGCCTCCTCGGCGAGCATCGCCGCCTGCATGTAGGTCGAGGCGCGCAGCCGGAAGGTCCAGGGGTTGCCCTCGGACCAGACCAGCGCATCGGCCAGCGGCTCGGAGGCCAGGTAGACCCAGCCCTTGCGGTCGGCGAGCGAGGAAATCGCCAGCCCGACGTTCGACAGGATCGAGCCGGTGAGCATCACCGCGCCCTCGCGGGTCATCAGCTCCTCGGCGATGCGGATCGCCTCGCCGGGCTCGCCCTGGTCGTCGCGGTAGATCACCGCGATCTCGCGCCCTGCGATGCCGCCCGCCGCGTTGACCTCCTCGATGGCCATCTCGTAGCCCTTGCGATAGGGCTCGGCGAAGGCGGCCATGCGCTTGAAATGGTTGATCTCGCCGATCACGATCGGACCGTCATCCTGGGCGGCGGCGGGCAGAGCGAATGCGGCCAGCACGGCTGCGGACAGGGCGGTGAAGGTTCTGCGGAACACGGGGCGGTTCTCCTCTGGGGCCTCGGGCTGGATCGGTGGCCCGTGTTTACGGCGGTCATCGGCCCGGATGTAAAGCCCCAAAACGGCGTCAATTGCCCGCACGGGCTTTCCAAAAGGCGGCAGGGCTGCTTGTTTCGGAGCCATTGCACCCCGAGGAGACCCCCAGTGACCGCATCGACGCAGAAACTCGCCGACACGCCCGAGGGCCCCTTCTGGTGCATCGACATCGGCGCCGGGGCGCTCTCCGCGCGGATCGTGAACCGCGGCGCGGCGCTGACCGACCTGCGGCATGCGGGCGTCGCGCGGCCGCTGGTCCTGGGGCTCGCCGATCCCCTGGGCTATCTCACCGACCGCGAGTTCCTGGGCGCGGTGGTCGGCCGGGTCGCCAACCGCATCGCGGGCGCGCATGTGAGGCTCGAGGGCCGCGACTATCCGCTGGTGCCGAACGAGGGGCCCAACATGCTGCACGGCGGGCCGGGCGGCACCTGGGGGCGGCTCTGGCAGCTCGAGGAGGCCTCGGCCGAGGCGGTGACCCTGTCGCTGGTGCTCGAGGACGGCGACATGGGCTTTCCCGGGCGGTTGCACCTCGAGGCGCGCTATTCCTGCGCCGGCGAGCGGTTGAGCCTGGAGCTCACCGGCCGCGCCGAGGCGCCGACCTTCTGCAACCTGGCGAGCCATCTTTACTACCTGCGTCCGCCCGGCACCCGGCTGCAGGTCCCCGCCGAGCACTACCAGGCGGTCTCCGAGGGCATCCCCGTGGGCGACCCCGTGCCGGTCGAGGGCGGTTTCGACTTCCGCACCCCGGTGCCGCTCAGCGATCCGATCGACCACAACCTGTGCCTCGCCCGGCATCGCGGCCCCTGCCGCGAGGTCGCCCGTCTCCTGACGCCCGACGCCCGGCTGGTGCTCTCTTCGACCGAACCGGGGCTGCAGGTCTACGACGGCCGCCACCTCGACCTGCCCGGCGGCCACGCCGGCGCGCGCTACCGCGCGGGCGAGGCCGTGGCGCTCGAACCCCAGGCCTGGGTCGACGCCCCGAATCGCGCCTGGGCCGACCAGGTGCGCCTGGACCCGGGCGAGCGGTATCGGCAGGAGACGTTGGTCGAGGTGCTGCCGGGCGGGTGAGTGTGGCGGGCTTGGCTGGGTGGGCCGACTTGGTGCGTCTGGACCCGGGCCAGAGGTATCGGCAGAAGACGGTCGTCGAGCTGCTGCCAGGCGGGTGAGTGTGGGGCCGGGCTGTTGGGCAGAACAGGTGCGCCTGGACCCGGGCCAGAGGTATCGGCAGGAGACACTGGTTGAGATGCCGCCGGGCGGGTGAGTGTGGGAGCCTGGCTGGGTGGTTGCGGCTGGAAGCGCCACACCACAGCTTGCCCCGTCGCTCGGACCACGCCTCACCCCCAAAGCCTCCCCCAACACCCTCACACCCCATCCCACCAGAGGGCGCGCGCCGGACCGGGGGCCGGCGCTGCCGACCTCCGAACTAGGCGCTTAATCCCCACAAGGTCAGGACTAGGCGCATGCTAAGCACGCCAACCCAAGGAGCGCCGGCCCATCGGGCCGGTCCGGCGCGCGCCCGGCACCTTCGGTGCTATTCGGGCGCAAGAAGGGGATGAGTGGAAATTGGACGTGCTCAGTGAGCCGGGAATGTGCAGAATGCCGCGCGTGAAAGGAGACGTTGTAGGACCTCGAAGCACCGAGCCGCGTCCGGCCGTGGAGCAACGCTCCGAAACGGCACCGCTCAGAAAGGAGCCCTAAGCACCGTCCCGCAAAAGTTCAGTCAGGCGCAGGACGCAATGCCCCACGACCTTGGAGCCGAGAGAGACCGAAAAACCCGCGGGCATCGAACCGAGCCCGACCGGCTCAGGCCCCTTCCGCTCAAAGCACAGCCCAACACGAACACCCGATACAGCTCCTAAGCCGCCCCCCTCAAACCTCCACGATCTTCCCCGGGTTCATCAAATTCAACGGGTCCAGCGCCCGCTTGATGTCCGCCATCACGTCCAGCGCGTCGCCGTGTTCGTCGCGCATGTAGCGCATCTTGCCGCTGCCGATGCCGTGCTCGCCGGTCACCGTCCCGCCGAGCTCCAGCGCGATATGGCTGACCTTGGAGGCCAGGGCCCGGGCGGCGGCCAGCTCCTCGGCGTCCTCGGGGTCGACCAGGATCGACAGGTGGAAATTGCCGTCCCCGACATGGCCCACCAGCGGCGCCACGAGGCCCGCCTCGGCGATCAGCGCCTTGGTCCGGGCGATGGCCTCGGCCAGCGCCGAGATCGGCACGCAGCTGTCGGTGACCACGCCCTGGGCGCCGGGGCGCAGCGAGCGGGCGGCGTAATAGGCGGTGTGGCGCGCCTCCCAGAGGCGGGTGCGCTCCTCGGTGCGGGTCGCCCACTGGAAGTTCGCGGCGCCGTAGTCGGTGGCGATCTCGCGGAAGCTCTCGACCTGTTCGGCGACGCCCGCCTCGGTGCCGTGGAACTCGAGGAACAGATGCGGCCGCTCGGGCAGGCCCAGGTCGGGGTTGTAAAGCGCCATGCCGCGCATCTGCACCTCGTCCAGAAGCTCGATCCGCGCCATCGGCAGGCCCGACTGGATCGCCAGGATCACCGTGTCCACGGCCGCGGCGATGTCGGGGAAGTCGCAGGTCGCCGCCGAGATCCGCTCGGGCTGGCCCACGAGCCGCAGGGTCAGCTTGGTGATGATCCCGAGCGTGCCCTCGGAGCCCACGAAAAGATGCGTCAGGTCATAACCCGCCGAGGATTTCCGCGCCCGGGTGCCGGTCTCGATCACCCGCCCGTCGGCCAGCACCACCTCGAGCGCCAGGACGTTCTCGCGCATGGTGCCGTAGCGCACCGCGTTGGTGCCCGAGGCCCGGGTCGCGGCCATGCCGCCGAGCGTGGCATTGGCGCCGGGATCGACGGTGAACATCAGCCCCGTGGCGCGCAGCGCCTCGTTCAGCTCCTTGCGGGTGAGGCCGGGCTCGACCACCACGTCGAGGTCCTCTTCGTGGACCTCGAGGATGCGGGTCATGCGGCTGGTGTCGATCGAGATCCCGCCTTTCACCGGCACCACGTGGCCCTCGAGCGAGGAGCCGATGCCGAAGGGCACCACCGGGCAGCGGTGGGCATGGCAGGCGGCCATGATCCGGCTCACCTCCTCGGTGGTCTCGGGGAAGGCCACGGCGTCGGGCAGATGCGGGGTGGCATAGGCCTCGTCGCGGCTGTGCAGCTCGCGCACCGACTGCCCGGTCGAGAGCCGCTCTCCGAGCAGCTCCGACAGCTCCGCGATGAGCGCGCCCCAGGCGCCGCCCTGTCCGTCCATCATCTCTGGTCCTCCCTCTGCGGTCTCGGCGCAGAGCCTAGCAGCGCCGGGAGGCGAGGGAAACGGGGCCTCAGAGCCGGCGCAGGTAGCTCTGCGAGACGTAGCCCGTCATCTCCGGCGTGCGTTCGAGCGCCACCCGGCACCAGCGCACCCCGCCCTGCTGGTCGCAGTCGCGCACCTGCACCAGCGTGCCGTTCGGCAGGCCGGTATAGACGTCGAACCCGGTGCCCGGCCCGGCGCGCAGCTTCAGCATGTCGCCCTCCTCGACACCGTAGACCACGGAGAGCCCGCGCTCGCCCGCAAGGCCCGTGCCCGGCGCCTGGCAGCCCGCGAGGGCGGTAAGCGCAAGGGCGCTGAGGATGAGATTGCGCATGGGGTGGGTCTCCTGCTCTTTGCCGTCTTTTCCTTGGTGTAGCCGGTTGGTCGGCGGAACGGAACATGGGGTTGGTGGTGGCCGGGCGCACGGGCGGAGGGTCTGGCGATTTTGCGCGCGGATTTCGGGCTTCGGTGAGGGAATGCCGGAGCGGAGGTGGGCCGGGAATGACGGTCCGTTTCCCTCGGGCAGCTTGGCGCGCCTTTGACCCGCTCTCACCCCCGCCCCACCCCCGCCCCGACCGCAGGCGCGGCAGAAAGGACAACACCCCGCGCCCAAGCGCCCTGCCACCTTGCAGCGCGCTTTTGCAAAGCCCCGCGCCGCGGCTATACTTTCCGTGATTTTTCAAGGGCCGGGCCGTGAGAGGCCCCGCTTGGACCAGTGCGGAGCCCGGCGCGACGCGCGCATCGTCCCGGTGGATGCCGGGCGACAAGGGAAACAGGTGCCGCATGGCTCGCACGAACAGCCCCTTCGACACGGTGAAGCCCGACGCCGACTACGCCCGCCCGCGGCTGAAGTCGGGCGTGCGCCGCGCCGCCGATGCGCCGGCCCGGGGCCTCGCGCGTGGCGCGCGGGAGCCCGCGCTGGCGCTGCGCAACCCCGAGACCGGGCGCAGCATCCGGCTGAGCGGCCCCGAGGCGGCGCTGCTCGAACAGGCCGACGGGAGCCGCGATCTGGCCGCGCTGCACGCCTGCCAGCCCGAGGAGGGCGCGCTCGACCCCGAGGCCGTCATGGCCTTCTTCCGGCGGCTGAGCATCATGGGCTTCCTGGCCTCCGAGGCCGAGCGCGAGAGCCCCGAGCCGGCCGCGCGCCCGCTCCTCGAGCGGGGCGCCGCGCTGCGCGGTCGGGCGCCGCGAGGAAGTGCGGGCGGGCTTGCCGCGCGGACCGGGTCGGGCGGGGCGACGGCGGGGGCCGGGGCGGCTGAGCCCGGGGGCTCTGGTCCGTCCGAAGCGGCTGGCACGGGAAGCCGCCCGGCGCGGCTCGAGACCGCCAAGGCCAAGGCGCAGAAGACCATGGAGGCCCGCCGCCGCCACCAGGCGCGGAAGCAGGCGGAGGAAGAGGCGGCTTCGGCGGCCAAGCCTGCCGAGGACGATCAGCGGGCGGAGGTGCCGAGCGCGGAGCACGGCACTTCGGGGGAGACGACCCCGGTGTCGGATGCGGCGCCCGAGGCGGAGCAAAGCGCGCAGGCGAAAAAGGGCTCTGAGGCCGCGGCCAAAGCGGCACAGACCGGCGATGCGACGAAGGCGCAAACCGGCGGGGCGACGTCGCCGGATGAAGCTCCGCCTGCGACACCGGACGAGACCAGCGCCGCCTCCGAGACTAGTGACTCCACCCCGGCCAAACCACCTCGCGGGCGCGGGGCGGCGCGGTTGCGCGCGGTGCCGACCTCGCCTCGGCGGGAGAAGACCGAGGGGACGGAAAGCGCGGCAGTCTCGAAGCAGGCATCTGCCGAGACGGTGCGATCGGCCTCGCCAGTGACGCCCGTGGCCGGAACGGACGAGTCCGAAGCCCCCGCTGACCGATCCCATGGATCGGGCCGCAATCGGACGAGCGGCGCGGCGACGAATACGGACAGCCCGTCGCGCGGCGCGGGCAGCGCCCGGGGCGCTGGCGCGCCCGGGACCGGCATCGACGGATCGCGGGCCTCTGGCACTGGCCCAGGCCAGACCGGCACCAACGGTCCGCAGGCCACAGGCGCTGAGGCGCGTGGCACCGACGGCCCGAAAGCGACCGGCACGGCCCAACAGGCTCCCGCGCTCGATCCGCTTCAGACCGTCACCGCCACCCTGCGTCCGGCAAGCGCCGCCGAGGCGGCGGAGGATATCGAGGCGGATGTCGACGCGCTCACCGCGGAACTGGCCAATGACTTCGGCATGGATCTTGTCGGACGGCCCGGCGAAGGCGCCGGCGGAGAGCCCGCCGGGGGCCGGATGGGCGGCGAGGGGCAGCGGCTCCGCGCGCTTCTGGCGGCGCGGCAGGGCCAGGGCGGCATGGGCGGCGGCTTTGGCGGCGGCATGGGCGGTGGTCTCGGCGGCATGGGTGCGGGCATGGGCGGCGGCTTTGGCGGCGGCATGGGTGCGCGCGGCGGGCTTGGCGCGGGCATGGGTGGCATGGGCGGCGGGCTCGGTGCCATGGGCGGCCTCGGGGCCGGCATGGGTGCGGGCATGGGCGGCGGCTTCGGCGGCATGGGCGGCATGGCCGCCCAGCAGCCCGGCCCCGAGGAGGGCCCCGCGCGGCTGCCGCTCTTCAACCCGCAGGCGCTTCTGAAACTGCTCTACATCGCCTTCTACCCCGCCAAGTTCCTGTTCTGGGCCCTGGTGCCGCTGGTGCTGATCGCCGGCATGACGATCTTCCAGAACTGGGAGCCGCTGATCGCGGACATCTACGCCGCCCTCGGACAGGTCTCGCGGCTCTGGGTGCTGATCGGCGCGGCGGGCATCGTGAACCTGGTCTCGCGGCTCGCCCAGGGGGTGGCCATCGTCGCCCATGGCGGGCGGGTCTCGCGGCTGGGGGTGACGCTGATGCTCGGCATCCTGCCGCGCTTCTACGTCGACACCAGTGCGGTGCGGATGCTCGACCGGCGCGGCCAGCTCTGGGCCCATGGCGCGCCGCTCCTGGCGCGGCTCGCGACCTTCGGCTTCGGCATGCTGTTCTGGGCGGTGACCCGCGACAGCGGCACCTGGTTCGCCGACATGAGCCTGATCGCCGCCAAGATCGGCCTGATCGTCTTCGTGCTCTCGGCCCTGCCGCTGATCCCCGCCGAGGGCCAGCGCTGGATGGCGGTCTATTTCAACGACCCGCGGCTGATGCCGAAGACGCTGGCCGCGCTGCGCCATGTCTTCTTCCGCCGCCCGCTGCCGCCCTTCGTCGGGCGCGCCGACCTCGGGCCGCTGATCTTCTTCGGGCTGGCCACCGTGATCACCTCGGTCGCGGGGCTGACGGCGCTGGCGATCTACGCCGCCATCGCGCTCGAGCGCGAGCTGGGCGGCATGGGGGTGTCGATCTTCTTCGGCCTGGTCCTGGCCTTCGTGATCTGGCTCCTGGCGGTCAAGGCGACGCTCGGGCGGCGGATGGCGCAGATGAGCCCGCAGATGGCGGCCATGGCCGCCGAGACCGGCCCGCGGCCGCATCCCCTGGAAGCGACGACCGGGGCCCAGGCCTCGGGCGCTGCCAAGGTGGTCTGGGCACTGATCGGCGCGGGCCTCCTGGCGGTGGCCTTCCTGCCCTATACCTACGAGGCCGGCGGCCAGGTCGAGATCCTGCCCGCCTCGCGCGCCCAGGCGATTGCCCGGACCGAGGGCGAGGTGATCGAGCTCTTCGTGACCAAGGGCGAGTTGGTCGCGCCCGGCCAGCCGCTGGCGCAGCTCTCGAACTGGGAACAGCTCAGCCAGCGCGACGTGACCGCGACCGAGCTGGCCGCCGCCGAGGCGAAGCTCCAGCGCCTGCGCGCCGGGGCCAAGCCCGAGGAGGTCCGCGTGGCCGAGACCCGGCTCGACAGCGCCCGGGCGGCGCTGGCCTTCTCGGAGGCGGAGCTGGCGCGGTCCGAGGACCTGGCGGCGAAAGGCACGATCAGCGGCAAGGACCTCGAAAAGGCCCGCGCGGCGCATCAGAACGACCTGAGCGCGCTGGCCTCGGCCGAGGCGAACCTGGCGCTCGTCGAAAGCGGCGCCACCGCCGAGGAGCTGGCCATTGCCGAAGCCGACGTGCAGCGGCTGCGCATCCAGCTCGCCTTCCACGAGGCCGAGGTCGCCCGCACCCGGGTCGAGGCCCCTATGGCGGGCCGGGTGATCACCTCGGACCTGGAACTGCAGATCGGCAGCTTCCTGCGGGTCGGCGACCCTCTCTTGGAGATCGAGCGGACCGAGCGGATTTCGGCGGCGATCGACGTGCCGGAGTTCGACATCACCCTGATCGCCCCCGGCGACGCGGTGCGGATGAAGGTGCGCGGCTACCAGGAAGACGAGATCGAGGGCCGGGTCGCCGCCATCGCGCCGACCGCCGAGGACAAGGGCTACGGCCGGGTGGTGCGCGTCGACGCGGTCTTCGAGAACCCCGACGACTTCCTGCGCTCGGGCACCACGGGCTACGCCAAGATCGAAGGCACCGAGATGCGCGTCTGGGAGGCCTACCTGCGCAGCATCCAGCGGTTCTTCCAGATCGAGTTCTGGTCCTGGATCCCGTGAGCCGGGCGCAGGTGGCGGGCGGGCCGGGCTGACGGTCCGGCCCCGCGCGACGCTCTGGCACATCGAGGCGAGACTCGACGGCGGCCTTCCGCAAGCGCGCCCTCGGCCCATCACCCCCCTCTTCGATCAAAGCCGCGCCGACCAGCGAGTCCGGCCTTCGGTCAGGGGCAGGCCGCCCCGTACTACCGGGCCTCGGCAAGGGGCACACCGCCCCGCATTGTCGGGCCTCGGTCGGGGTCGCGCCGTCCCGCATTGCCGGGCCTCGGTCAGGGTCGCGCCGTCCCTCAGAGGCGGTCTTCGGCCATCGCCCCCCCCCGCAACGAAAAAGGCCCCGGCGCAACGCCGAGGCCCCAAGTCTCGCGAGCTCCGCGCCTTCAGACCGCCTGCAGCTCCTCGTGCAGGAAGGCGGCCACGTCCTTCACCGCCACGTCGTCCACATAGGCGCCGTCCTTGATGAAGAGCTTCTCGAAGGGCAGCCCCTTGCGGTCGAGCTTCTGCTCCAGCGCCACGCAAAGCTGCACCACGTCGATCGACTCGAACTCCAGGTCCTCGATCAGCGTGGTCTCGGGCTGGATGCCGCCCTCGATCTCGAGGCCCCAGTCCTCGACGGTGGTTTCAAGAACCGATGTGACGGTGCTCTCCAGCGCCTTCTGCGACGTGTCGGTCATGTGCAAATCCCTTGTCTGTCAATCTCCGGTCCCTGGGACGGGGCCGGTTCCGCTTCCCCAACGGCTCTTCAGCCGGCCTTCTTCGCCGTGACCTCAAGCCAATTGCGCGGAACTTCGGAGATCTCCAGGTTGGCGAAGGCGCGCGCAACACCGGCCTGCATGCACTCGCTTGCGATGTCGACAGGGTATCCACTCATCAATACCTCCGCGAGTCCACCATAGCCGCCGACAAGCTCCAGACCGCGCTGCGAGATGGCAACAGGTGTCTGCCGCGACATGGTCACCCTGAGCCCATGCGCCTCGACCGCCTCGGCCCAGCCGGCTTCAGAAACCCATTCGGTCTGCTGGAAGGCGCGCTTCACGGTGCCGCGCTTGCGGGGCACCGGCGGCTCGCCGCGCGTCTTGCGCTCGGCGTTGAGCTCGTTCATCGCCAGCACCGCCTCTTTCATCATCTCGGTGAAGACCATCTCGGTGCCTTCGACGAAGGTGCCGGCATAGAAGACCGAGTTGAAGACGAACTGCCCGCCGGGGCGCAGCACCCGGGCGACCTCGGCCAGGAAGGCCGGGCGGTCGGGCATCATGTGGATCGCGTTGCCGATCACCACGAGGTCGATCTCTCCGTCCGCGAAGGGCAGCTCCATGGCGCTGTCGACGCGCAGGTGCACCCCGCCCTGCCCGGCCTCGGCGGCGGCGCGCCAGGCCTCGAGGCTGTCGTGGAAGCGGGCGCCGTCCTCTTCGAGACCGCGGCGCGACAGCTCGATCTGCACCGGGTCGAGGTCGATGCCGCAGACCGCAAGCCCCGGCTTCCGCTCGAGCAGCATCCGCGACAGCAGCCCGGTGCCGCAGGCCAGGTCGGCGACCCGCGAGACCGCGCCGAGGTCCACCTCGGAGACAAGCTGACGGTTCACCGAGACGTAATGATTGTCCTGCGCGTAGGACTCGTAGGTCGTATCCACTTTCGTCATCAAATCCACCTCGTTCAGATTGAAGCCTTCCCCGTCGCCGCGAGCCTTTCGCGGTCGACATACCACATCACCGTGCGTGCGATCAGATCCTGCAGCGTCCCGGTGCGGAAATGCCGGGGGTCGCCGTCGAGCTGCCGGTGCCCCGCCCCTTCCAGCACCACGAGCCAGAGATCGGCCCCCGCCTCCCCGCCGTCCCAGAAGCTGATCCGCGCGTCGTGCCGTCCGACCCGGGCGCGGCTGCGCCGGGGCGGGGCCGTGATCCGGTTGCGCCGCTTCCAGAAGTCCACCGTCGCCTCGACGCCCAAGAGCCGGCCCGCGACCGAGAAACCGGCGATGTCGGGCACCTCGCCACCCTCCCAGGGGATCAGCGGGTCGTCGGTGGCCTGGATCAGCATCATCGGCACCGGCGGGCCGGGCGGCGCGCTCTGCGCCAGGGCCTCGGGCAGGGCCGAGACCACGGCGACGCCGATGGCCGGCGGCTCGGAAAGCGCGCAGCAGAGCCTTTGGCAGAACATCCCGCCGTTCGACACACCGATCAGCGCCAGCGGCACCTCGGCGCGGTTCAGCGCCTCTTTCTGGCGGGCGTGGATCACCTCGATGAAGCCGCGGTCGCCGGGCCAGCGGTCCTCGAGCGGGGGGCGGCCGTCGGACCAATGCCGCAGCGCCTGCGGGAAGGCGATGTCGTGGCCGTAGCTTTGCAGCGCCTCGGCCAGGCCCGAGCGCAGCACGAAGCCCTGGGCGGTGCCGTTGCCCCCGTGCAGCGCCAGCACCGTGGAGCAGGCCGGCGCGGTCTCGACCGGCATCTCGGGCAGCAGGAGCGCCCGGGCGCCCCAGCGGGTCTTGATGGAGACGCTGCGCGCGGCCCGGACCGGGGCGCCGGGGCTGCCGCCCCTTTTGCCGCGCGCCGCCACGGCCCTATCCCGCCCGGTCCACGGCGGGCCCCTGCCCGCGCCAGACCTCGAGCCCGCCCAGCGGGTTGTCCTCGTAGCGCCAGCCCTCGGGCGTGCCGTCCGGCACCGCGACGCGCGGGCCGAAGACATTGGCGGTGCCGACGAAAAGCCCCTCGGGCGTGGAGACCAGGTTCCGCACCCCCCAGTTGTAGGGATTGCCGAGCCCGCGCCGGGTGACCGGCAGCCAGTTCTCGCCGTCGGCGCTGCGCCACATGTCGGCGCCGCCGTCGTTCTCGATGATGCGCTCGGGGCTGACATGGGTCAGCAGCTCGCGCACCAGCCGCGGCGCCCCGTCGAGCTTGGCCCAGCGTAGGGTCACCGCCCAGTCGTAGGTGCCGCAGTAGAGCCAGCCGTCGTGTTCGGCGAGCGACCAGATGTAGCCGTTGAAGAAATGCCCGAAGCCCGCCTTCAGCCCGGAGAGCGGCGCGCGCCCGTCGCCGTCGCGGTCGCCGACCACCACCTCCCAACTGTCGTCGGGATGGATGCGCAGGATCTCGGCCGCGGCGGGGCCGATGCCGTTGACCCGGTCGAGCCCGCCGCCCTGGATGCCGGTGCCGACGTAGAGCGCGCCCTTGAAGGCGGTCATGCTGGCCACCGCCTGGTTCAGCGGTCCGCGCCCGGCGCCATGGCTCATCACCTTGCGCCAGCGGTAGGGAAACGGCCCGGCCTTGGGGTCGGCGGGGCTGCCGTCGGTCGCCCAGACCTGCAGCCCCTCGAGGTTCAGCGTCCCGGCGTAGAGCGTGTCGCCCGCCACCGCGAGGCTGAAGATCCCCATGTTGCCCGCGTCCTCGAAGCCCGGCGGGTTCACCGGCTGCCAGTCGCCGGCCTCGGGCGTGTCGGAGGCGAAGATCAGCGGCAGCCCCGCCGAGTTCTGCTGCCCGCCGTCGCTGCCCCGCCGCGCGGTCGGGGCGAAATGCATCCGCCCCTTGAAGGTGGTCAGGCTGCGGGTCACCGAAAAGGGCGGATCGGTGATGCCGTAAGGCGTGATCGGCTCGAAGCCCTGCCCGTCGGTCGAGCGCAGGATCAGCCCGCCCGGCGCCCGCCCCGGCGCCCAGGCCGAGACGTAAAGCGCCGGTTCGGTATCGCCCGGGCCCTGGTAGACCTCCATCGAGCGATAGCCGATCTCGCGCGGGACCGGGCGTCCGTCGAGCCCCTCGACCATGGGCGCGCGGAAGACCATCTCCCATTGGTCGGTGAGCGGGTCATAGGCCCAGATCTGCGAGCGCCGGTCGAGCTCGTAGAGCCCGTCGAGCGTCTCGGGGCATTCCACCGGCCAGACCTTCAAGGGCAGCGCCTTGAAGGCCGACTGGAAGCGCAGCATGCAGAGGTTCGACCGGGTGGTGCCGAGGTAGAGCCGCCCGCGGAACCAGGCCATGGAATGGGCGTAGTTGTTGTGTCCGTCGCCCAGCCCGCCGACCCCGACGCGGGTGAAGTCCCGGGCGTTGAGCCCGCGGTTCGGGAAGGGATCGGGCAGCGGCATGGTCATCGCGCTCAGGCCCCCTTGCCGCGTTTTCGGCGCTGCGGCACCGGGGCCACGACGGAGTTGAACAGGAACATCTCGCGCGGAAGCCGCACCAGGTAGTCGACGTATTCGGCGACGTGATCGGCGGACAGCATCGCCCGCGGTTTCAGCGCGGCGGTGCCCGACTGCGACCAGAGCCCGGTGTCCACCGCGTCGGGCAGCACCGTCTGCACCCGCACGCCCTCGCGCTGGACCTCTTCGGCGAGGCTTTCCGACAGACCCAGGATGCCGAACTTCGAGCTGGCGTAGGGCCCGTCGAAGGCCCGGCCCTGCTTGCCCGAGACCGAGGAGATATTGACGATATCGCCTTCCTTCTGGGCCAGCATGGCCGCCAGGACCGCGCGGTTCGACAGGAAGGTGCCGGTCAGGTTCACGTCGATGACGGTCTTCCATTCCTCGAAGCTGGTGTCGGCCACGGATTTCAGCGTGCCGCCGACCCGCAGGATGCCCGCCGCGGCGACCAGGATGTCGATCCGGCCGGTGGGCTCGAGCGCCAGCTCGGCCATGCGCGCCATGTCCGCCTCCGAGGTGATGTCGGCGGGGAAGACCCGCGCCGCCGCGCCGATCTCCTCGGCCACCGCGGCGAGCCCCTCGGCGTTGCGGTCGACCAGCAGGACCTGCGCGCCCCCCGCCGCGAGGCGGCGCGCCACGGCGGCGCCGATGCCGCCCGCGGCGCCGGTGACGATGGCGGATTTGCCGGTCAGGGGGATGCTCATGCGGAACCTCGCGCTTTGTGCCGCTGACGGCCCCGGCGGGGCATCGGCAGAAGATGGGGATCGGGGCAGGCCATGCGGCGGCCCAGCTCGGTCAGATCGGCCAGCGCCCGGGCGAAGCCCTCGGGGGTCATGCGCCCGCCGAAGGGCCCGTCGAGCAGCGTATCGGCGATCAGCGGCGTGTCGACGGAGCCCGGGAAGACCGTGCGGACGCGGATGCCCTCGGGGCCCAGCGCCTCGGCCAGCTCGCGGCCCAGGGCGGCGAGCGCGAATTTCGTCGCGCAATAGGCCGGGGCGAGCGGCGTGCCGCGCAGCCCCTGCGGCGTGGTGGAAGAGCCGATGTGCAGGATGTCGCCCTCGCCCGCCCTGCGCATCAGCGGCAGCACCGCCTGGTCGGCCAGGAAGACCCCGTGCAGGTTCACGTCGATGGCGCGCTGCCAGTCGGCGAGCGGCAGGTCGCGGGTGCGCGGCGGCGCGCCCGCCTCGGGGTCGCGGCCCACCACCGCCGAACAGACCAGCAGGTCGGCCCGCCCGATCTCGGTCAGCCGCGCGGCGAGCTGCGCCATCTGGTCCGCGTCGCCCACGTCGAGGCCCAGCGCCTCGTGGCCCGCGCCCGGCGCGACCTCTTCCAGCTCGGACAGCAGTTCCGCCCGCCGCGTCTCGGCGCGGCCGAGCCCGATGATCCGATGCCCGCGCCGGGCGTATTCCAGCGCCAGGGCCCGGCCGATGCCGCTGGTGGCCCCGGTCAACACGGCGACCGGCGCGCTCATCGCCAGCCCCTCCGGCGGATGGTGGCGCGCAGCGGCCGCTGGCGGCGCTTCGCGGCGGCGCGCAGGCGCAGCGCGGCGGGCTGGTCGCTGCCGCCGATGAAGGCCTGCAGCGCCATGGCGAAGACCCGCGGCTTCACGATCGGGAAGAAATGCCCTGCGCCGGGCACCACCACCCGGCGCGCGCCGGGCAAATGGTCGAGCAGGTATTCGGAGGTCGGCAGGCAGTGCGACTTGGCGCCATAGGCCAGAAGCACCGGCATCGGCAGCTCGGGCAGCGCAGGCACGTCGATCTGGGTCTCGTCCTGCATCTCGTCGCGGGCGGTGGTGGTGTCCAGGAGCGCCTGCCAGCGCTGCGCGCCGCGCGCCCCCATCTGCCGCGAGCGCAGGTTGATGCCGCGGCGCCGTGCCGGGCCCGCCCGCGCGGGCAGCTCGCCCGTGGCCAGCGCCGTGCCGCCGCGCTGGCCCAGTTCGGCCAGGAGCGTGAAGTCAATCTCGGCCTCTTCGGGCGGGAAGCGGGTCACCCCCTGCTCGGCGAGCTGCGCGCGCCACTCGGGCCAATGCGGCCAGTCGCAAAGCCGCATCGGCGGCTGGATCGCGCGCAGTTGCGTGTCGGCCACGGTCAAGCTGGCGAAGCGCTCGGGATGGCGCTGCGCGAGGACCAGCGCCACCCGGGCGCCGTGGCTGTGGCCCACCAGATGCGCCTGGCCGATGCCCGCCGCATCCATGACCGCCAGCATGTCGGCCGCCATCCGGTCGAGCCGGTAGCCCTCGGGCGGCATGGAGCTGGCCCCGTGGCCGCGCAGGTCCGGCAAGAGCAGCGCCCGCTCCTGGCCCAGGTAGCGCACCGCGCCGAGGAACCAGAAGGACAGGTTCGCCCCGAGCCCGTGGATCATCACCAGGGGCACCGGACCGGCCTCCGGGTCCGCACCGAGAAGCTGGTAGTTCAGCTTGACGTCGGGAAGCGTCAGGGCCGTCATCGGGCGCGTGCCTCAATCCATGTAGCCGAGCTTCTTCATCTGCCGGAGCAGGACCTCGCGCTCTTCGGCGCTGGGTTCCGGGCGCTCCTCGGCGGGTTGCGACGCAGCACTCCGGGCCTGGCCCGCCTTGGTGGCGGTGATGCCCGGGACCAGGGCCTCCTGCGGCACCCGCCCCTCGAGGTTCTTCGGCACCGGCAGCCCCAGTAGCGTCAGCATCAAGGGCGCGATGTCCAGAAGATTCAGCGGATCGACCTGTTCGTCCTGCCGGAAGGCGGGCCCCGCGCCGATGAAGATGCCCTCGGGGCGATGGGTGCCGTCGGCCAGGGCGCGCGGTTTGACCACCGCATCCGAGGAGATAATCGAGACGAAGCCGCCGTCGCGCAGCTTCAGGGTGATGTCCGGGCAGGGCTCGATGAAGGCGCGGCCGCGCATCTTGTTCATGTCGAGCCCGGCCAGCACCTTCTCGCCCTGGTCGTCGGTCCAGGCCAGGAGCTCCTCGCGCAGCTTCAGCGCGAACTCCATGTAGCGGTCGGGCGAAATGCCCGAGCCGTCGCCCGGGTCGGGCTTGATGAAGATCGCGTTGGAGGAGGGCGTCGGGCAGAAGGCCACCGTGCGCTTCCAGTCGATCATCGCCTGGTGGTCCTTGAGCTTGTCGGCGGCAAGCTGCGCCCGCCCGTCGCCCGCGCCGTCCTCGCGCCAGTGCAGGTAGCCGCGATCGGCGAGCCACTGGTTGATGTAGACGATCTCGGTCGTCGGCCCGAAGCCGTGGTCCGAGGTGATCAGCACGTTGGTCCCGGGGCCAGCGGCCTCGACCATGCGGCGGATGTTGTCGTCCATCCGGGCGTAGAACTCGGTCACCAGCCGGGTGATCTTCTCGGTCTGTTCTCCCGGTTCGCCGGCGTGGCACTCGGGATCGAGGTAGCGCCAGAAGAGGTGCTGGATCTTGTCCGGCCCGTCCAGCACGATGGCCGCGAGGTCGGTCGGATCCTCCTCGAGCAGCCGGCACATCACGTCGGTCCAGGCCTTGTCGCGGACGTTCTGCAGCTCGATCCATTCCTCGTGCTCGTCGGCCTCGAGGCCCTGGACCACCTTCTTCTCCTCGCCAATGTCCATGCCGAGGTCGCGGTAGTCGAAATCCTCCGAGGCGCGCAGACTGTCGAACAGCGCCGGCGGGTGGATGCCGCCGCGCAGGTGCTTCCAGGGCACGAAGCCCGAGGCCACGTGGCCGTCGAGCTCGGGCGCGGGGTAGAAACCGAAGAAGTTCAGCACCGTCGCGCGCTTGCCGCCGCGGTTGGCGATGGAAAACACCGTTTCCGCGTGATTGTCGCGGCGGTCGTTGATCTTCAGGAAAACGCCGCCATCTTCGAGGAAGGCCGGGCGCAGGAAGTCGTAGATGCCATGCGCCTCGGGGCTGACCCCGGTGGTCATCGAGGTCCAGGCCGGCGGCGTCAGCGGGTTCCGCGTCGACATCAGCTGGGCGATGGTCCCGGATTTGATCAATCCGGTCAGGAAGGGCAGATGGCCTTGCCGGGACAGAGGAGAGAGCAGGCTGAAAGTGGCCCCGTCGAGGCCGATCATCAAAACACGGTCAGACAAATAAACTTACTCCGAATACTGCCCCCTGCCGCCGATGCTGCGCGGCAACGCCCTGAAATTTAAAATCGGATCTCGGTCTTGGCGCAACCCTCTTTGAATGCAACTTCTTGCCTTCGGGCGCAGGACTTCGTAGCGCTCGGGGGCAACCTGGACAGCGCCACGCCATGACCGACACGGCCAAATCGCGGGACGACAGCGGCACCGACAAGGGCCTGAAGGACCTGTTGCGCGACCAGCAGGAGCGCCAGACCCGGCTGCGCCACGTGCAGGAGTTCATCTCCACCCCGGCCTTTCTCGACCTTTCCGAACTGGCCATCGAGGTCAGCGACGACGCCGAGGCGCTGGCCGGCCGCCGCCGCGACCTCGACTACCGCATCGAGGTGCTGCGCTCGGTGCTGGCGCTGCTCGAGGAAGAGCGCGCGCTGATGAACCGGGTGGAAAGCGCCTCGGACGCAGAGGCCGAGGGCGCCGACACCCCCGGCCCCGCGGATCTGACCGGCACCCGCGGCCGCCCCTGAGGCGCGCGCGCACCACTGCTTGCCGGGGCGTCAATTTTAATTGCCAGAGCAATGAAGCGGCGGCTATCCCTTTCGGGACAGGTCGTTTGTTTGTGTCATTCATCGCGGAGCGCCCATGCCCGAGCCCATTTTCCTGATCGCGCCCGGGCGGTCCTATACCTCGCTCATCGGCGGCATGATCGGCCAGCACCCGCAGGTCTACGGCATGCCCGAGATCAGCGTCTCGCACGCGGATACCATCGGCGGGGTGCTGCAGACGTTGAAGGGGCCGTTGGAATACGGTCTGGCGGGACTACTCAGGCTCCTCGCGCAGCTGCACGACGGCGAACAGACCGAGGAGACGGTCAACGCCGCCCGGCAGTGGCTCATGCAGCGCGCGCATTGGAGCATCGCCGAGCTTTTCGCCCATATCCAGGACCAGGTCGGCGACAAGGCGCTGTTCGACAAGAGCCCGCGAACCGTTACCAATTACGACAACATGGTGCGGCTTCTGCAGGTCTTTCCGAACGCCTCCTTTCTGCATCTCACGCGCCACCCGATCACCACCTGCAAGTCCGCGATGGCGCTGCGCAACAGCTTCGCGGATGCCAACAAGCCCAAGCGCCGGGCGCGCATCAACCTCGATCCCGAGAACACCTGGCGGCGCGCGCAGGACAACATCACGCGCTTTACCGCCACGCTTCCCCCGGGCCAGTGCCTGCGGGTCAAGGCCGAGATGATCCTTAGCGACCCGCCGAAATACCTCGCGCAAATCTGCGAATGGCTGGGGCTGTCCACCGAGCCCGATGCGCTCGAGGCGATGATGCACCCGGAAAACTCTCCCTATGCTTCAATCGGGCCACCTTCGGCGCTTTACGGCAACGACCCGAATTTCCTGAAAAACCCGGTGCTCGACATGTCGCGGCTGCAGAATATCGCCGAGCCTCCGCTCGACAGCCACCTGCCCTGGCGCGACGATGGTGGCGCTCTGGCGCCGGAGACAATCAGGCTCGCGCGCCAGTTTGGATATGGATAAGCACATGGACGGCGATACAGACCTGCAATTCGTGTCCGTCGCGCAAGGCGGGCTGGGCCACGAGGGCAGCACGCTGGCCCACGCCATGGCCTGGTTTCAGGATCACCTCTACCTCGGCACCACCGCTCCGCGAGGTGCCAGCCCGACCGACGCGGGCCGCATCCTGCGGTTCGATCCGAAGTCCGAGAGCTGGGAGACCGCCCACAGCGCCCCCGTGATCGAGACCAACGAGGAGATCCTGGCCCGGCTCGACGCGCAGAACGAAACCCTTGGGGGCAAGGATCTGGCCGGGCTGACCGGCGTCACCCATCCCACCGGGTTGGCGCGAGAATACGGCATTCGGGCGCTGCAGATCTTCAAGGGCAAGAGCGACCCGCATCCCTGTCTCTACGCGGGCACCATGTCGCTCTTCGGCGGTGGCATCCTGCGGTCCGAAGACGGGGTGAGCTTCGAGCCCGTGTTGGGGACTGGACGGCACGACGACCGCATCCTGTCCTTCCGCGGTCTGGTCGAGTTCAAGGGGCGGCTCTACACCGCGCCCGCCGGAACCGCCACGCGCGACAAGGCCGACCCGAACTTCGCCCCGGAAGCCATGGTCTATGTCTCCGACGACCCCGCCAAGGGCGCCGAAAGCTGGGCGCCGGTCTGCGAACCCGCCTTTGGCGATCCGGTCAACCGCTCGGTCTTCGCGCTGGGTGTCGCGCATGGCTACCTCTACGCAGGCACCGCCTCCTGGACGCGCGGCTTCCAGCTGTGGCGCACCGACGGCAAAGGCAAAGGGCTGCACAAATGGGAGCGGGTGCTGACGGACGGCGCCTATCGGTTCAACCACAACTTCTCGGTTGCCACGCTCTGCGCCTTCGACGGCGATATGTACGTGGGCTCGGGCATCTCCGGGCTGGGCTACGACAAAGCGCATGACGTGGGCCCCGCCACTGCCGAGCTGATCCGAGTGAAGCCGGACGGGTCCTGGGATCTCTTGGTCGGGGACCTGCGCTGCACGCCCGACGGGCTCAAGGTGCCGCTCAGCGCCATGGGACCGGGCTTCGACGATCCCTACAACTCGGTCATGTGGTCAATGACGGTGCACGAAGACGCGCTCTATGTCGGCACTCAGCAATGGGAGCCTTTCGACACGGCGCTCCACGGGGACGGATCGCCGCTGACGGGGGGGTACCAGCTCTGGCGGTCCCGCAACGGAAGCGACTGGGAGAAGGTGATCGACGCCGCGCTGGGGCGGGTCTCGGCGACCGGCCTGAGATCGATGCAATCGACGCCGGCGGGCCTGTTCCTGGGCACCAGCGTGCATCCGAAGCTCCTGCGCATCCTGAGCCGGAAATCCGGCGCGGTAACGCCCGCGCTGAATGCCGACAAGAACGGGTTCGAGGTGTTGCGTGGCAGCTAGAGGTGGTTTCGGGGATGTGGCTGCGGCTGGAGGTCCGGCAGCGGCGGCATCCCTGCTGACCCGAGACGGCCTAGGCTCGCGTTGCCGCATGCTTCGCAGACAGCCCTGCCCGCCCGCACCTCACCTATGAGACCCGCCTGCGCCCGGCCGGCCTCACACCCTCACGAATACCCATACTCCCGCGCCTTCTTCGGCAGCGCGTAGCGCGGGCCGTCCTCGGCGCGGGTCAGCTCGGCCAGGGGCGCGATGGGTTCGGCGAGGCTCGCGCCGTAGGGGCCGGGGCCGGCGAAGGGCGAAAGCTCGGGCTGCGCCATGGCGGCGAGGTCGGCGGGCTCGGCGGCCAGGTCCAGAACCTCGGCCAGGCGCGCCAGCTCGGTCCCGGGGGACGCGATCAGATCCTCGAGCTGCACCGAGACAACCCGGCTGCCGGGCATCGCGCCCGCCAGCGCGTCGATGGCCTCCTCGGCCTTGAGCCAAAGCCCGATCGGATCGGGCTGGCGCGGCTGGCCGGCGGCCCCGCCCGAGGCGCCCAGCAGCGTCGCCGCCGCGCCGCCGGCCTGGGCCATGACCACCCGCGCTTGGGCCCCGGGGTGACGGCGCAGGGTCACGATGTCGGCGCCCGGGTAGAGCGCCGCGATCCGATCCCGCGCGATCTCGCTGAAGAGCCCCGCGCCCTGCGGCAGGACCAGCCGCCGCGGCGCGAGCCGCTCGGCGAACCAATCGGCGAGCCGCGCGGTCGGCCAGTGCATCCGCTCCAGGAGCCAGCGCCGCGCCATCTCGACCGACTGCAGGCTCTGTTCGCCCGACAGGAGCAGCGCCAGCGCGCGCAGGGTGCCGCTCAGCTGCACCATGCGCGGGCCGGTCATCTCGAAGACCAGGTCGTAGATGGTCTTCTCGGTCTCGAGGTTCAGGACCGGCAGGTCGAAGGCTTGGCTGTTGCGCCCGAGCGCCGCCGCCAGCGTGCCGTGGCCGCTGCCCGGAGAGGCCGCGACCAGGATCGGCCGCGGCCGGCTCTCGCCGCTCATAGACCGTAGCGCGCGAAGAAGGAGAGCATGGCGTCGGTCGCCGCGACCTCGCGGCTGATGTTGCCCGCGATCCGGCCGCCGCTGCGGGTGCCGCCCGGCCAATTGTGGCCCGCCCCTTCGAGCACCCAGAACCGCAGCGCCGCGCCGCCCGCGCAATTGTAGGTGATGAGTTGCGCCTTGGTGCCGTCGTTGGCGTCGTCGCGCACCGAACCGCCCGAACCGCCGCCGCAATTGTTGACGCGGATCCAGAACTCCTGGGTCTCGATGGCCGAAAGCACCCGCCCGCCGGTGCCGATCCCGAGGATGGCGATATTGGCGATCTCGCCGCCCTGCCAGGGCATCAGCCGGTCGTCGGTGGCCTGGAAGAAGATCATCGGCTGGGCCCGCCCCGGCGCACAGCGCGAGGCAAGATCGGCGGGCATATTGGCGACCACGACGCCGTAACCCCGGAAGAGATCCGGCGCCTCGCAGGCGAGCCGCTGGGTGAACATGCCGCCGTTCGAGACGCCCGCGGCGAACATCCGCCCGGTGTCGAGCCCGAAGCGCGCACGCAGATCGGCGGCCACGGCGCGGGTGTAGCCCACGTCGTCGAAGCTCGACCGGGTGGTGGCGCGGCCGTCGTTCCACTGCTGGCCCGGGGAGTTGGGATAGACCGCTGCGAAGCCGTAGCTGCTGGCGAAGCGCGAAAGCAGCGCCGACTCCTGGGCGTTCCGGCCGTCCCCCTCGCCGCCGTGGAAGACCATGACCACGCCCCGGCCCGCGGAGACGGTCGCGGGGTCGATGTAATAGGACCGCTGGCTGCCCTGGTGCTGAATGGTGATCAGCTCGAGCCCGCTGGCGCTGGGACTGCCGCCCGCCTGCCGCTCGGCCCGGCGCTCGGCGATACGGTCGCGGATCGCCTCGCGGATCGGCCCGTCCTGCGCGGTGGCGGAGGTGGCCAGAAGCGCCAGGAGCAGCGCGCCCGAGGCAAGAGTTCTGCTAACCAAGGAAATCATCGTCAGTCCCTTCTTCAAACTGGGCTGCAGTGGAAGAGAAGCGCCACGGGACGCGCCCGGGCGGTGGAAAAAGAGTAGCAAGGCCCCATGAGGCTGTCCAATGCGGCGGGGCCCTGGTGACGCCGGTGGCGCAGGCTTGCCGGTGCGGGAGGACACACGAGTGTGCCGCCCGGCCCGCGCCGTCGCTCAGGCCTCACGCGGCCGAGCCCGCATCGGCGCCCGAACGGACGCTTAGCGCCAGCGCCATGACCAGCCCGCCGCTCTGCGCCAGCCGCACGGCGACCGCGCTGCCATCCGGTGTGCGGATCTCGGCCCGGCCGCCCGGTGCGTCGCAGGCGGTCAACACAAAAGCCCGCGGGCGCCCGGTCAGCCCCTCGCCCAAGAGTTTCGCAGCCGCCTCCTTGGCGCACCAGCCCGACAGGAGCCGGGGCGCCGCCTCGGGCTGCGCGGGATCGGTCACTCCAAGCAGCGCCAGCTCGGCCGGGGCGAAGGCGCCCTCGGCCAGAAGCTCGGGCGCCAGCCCCTGGGGCGTTTCCAGGTCGACGCCGAGCGGCAGGCCTGCGGGCCCGACGGCAGCCAGCGCCGCGCCGCCTGCATGGGCCAGGCTGACCTCGGGCATGGGCCCGGTGATGCCCAGCGCAGCGGGCCGGTCGGGCGCGATCCGGGGCCGCCCCTGGGCGTCCGAGACCACGGAAATATCCGCCGGCAGCAGAAGCACCCCCTGTTCGGCGGCGAACCAGCCGCGCGCGGCCTCCTTGAGCGCGATGCGCCCCATCAGCCAGTCGCGGCGGCGCTTGCCGGTCAGCCCGGCGAACTGCGCGCGCTCTTCCTCGGAAAGGACCGTCGCGGCGAGCACCCGGGCCCAGATCCCGCCGGCATCCTCGAGGAAGCCGCGCGGGAAGGCGGGCACCGACCAGAGCCGTAGCCCCTCGGGCAGATCGGGGAACAGCCCTGTCGCCTCCTGGCCATACCAGGCCTCACGCGGGCGGTAGCGCGCCTCGTAGAAGCGGTGCGGCACCTCGAAGAACCGGTCGCGCCAGCCGCGCACCGAGATCAGCCGCGCGCCGTCCGGTGCCAGAACGTCGAAATCCCCTTCGAGGAAGCGCGCGGCCTCGGGTGTGCCGACCGGGCGGTCGGCCTCGTCGCGGAAGCCGAGCCGGCCGCGCACCATTGCCCCCCGGGTGGCCTCGCGGCGGGCGTCGGGCAGGTCGATCCGGGCGATGCCCGAGGGGAAGGAGCTGAAATCCGTGCCCCAGCCCTGGGCGATCCAGAAGGCGGTCACATGCCCCACCTGGTCCAGGAGCGCGGGGTTGATCAGGAGGCCCTCGGGCGCCTCGTCATAGGCGAAGAAGGCGTCGAGCGGCATGTCACCGAGCTCAGCGTCGAGCCCGCCCGCGTCCCAGGCGGTCAGGCTCGCGACGCCCTGGAAGAGCGGGCCGTGGAACATGCCCGTGGTGTAGAGCGCCTCGTCGGTCCAGACCGGCGCATGCGGCTCGGCGAGATCCGGCAGCGGCAGTGGCAGATCGGCGGGGGACAGGACCGCCTCGGCCTCGAAAAGGAGCGCCGTGCCCTTGAGGAGCCGCACCGCCACGCGGTCGCCCCGAAGGTCGGCCTCGGTGGTGAGCACCGCCAGCCCCTCGTCGAAGGCCACCCAGTCGCGGGCGCGGACGTTCTCGAGCCTTGTGGCGACCTGGCCGGTCAGCACGGCGGCGGCCTCGAGCACCATCTCGAGGCTGACCGCCAGCGGAAGGACCGGCAGGCTCTGCAGTTCGGGCGCGCTGTCCGAGACGTGATCGGCGTAGAAGGTGTGCTGGGCAAGGAAAGGATCGGCCTTGGGGTCGAAGGCGCTGGTGGCGCGCAGATGCGCGCCGTCGCAGTCGACCTCGTGCAGGAGCGGCGGCACCCAATCGGCGGGCTCGTCACCGGGCGCCTGGGGCGCGGGGCGGGCGGCGACGGCGGCCTCGGTCACCGAGCCCGCGGTTTCGAGGAAACGCTGCATGACGTCGAAATGACCGGCAAGCAGGGCCTCGGCGGCCTGGCCCGCGGGCGGGGGCAGGGCAAGCGCGCCGTTGGATGCGGCGGTTTGCGACGCGCCGTCCACGGGTCCCGGCGGGGCGGTCTGGAAGGGGCCATCGGCGGGGGTGACACCACGCGGAGCGCTCGGGAAAGCCCCCATCCCCGGTGCAGCCCCCGGCGGCGCGGTCTGGAAGGGCCCATCCGCCGGAACACCGCCCGGCATCTGCGCCAAACCCTCTGCGCCCGGTGCCACGGCGCCCAGCGCGGCGGCGGCGTCCTGGCCGAGCGCGGCGGCGATCTCGCCCGCGACCTCCTCGGGCAGGCGCACCACGGCCAGCGTGTTGTCGATCACCCGGGGGCGGCGCTTCGGCGGATCCTCGGACAGGTCCAGCGGCGGCAGGTCGCGCCCGGCAAACAGCGCGCCCGCATCCAGCGCCCGACCGGCGCACCAGATCCGACCCAGAGCCTGCAAGAGGTGGCCGAGCCCGCCGCGCCGGCGGCTGTCGAGCGCCACGGCCTGCGCCTCGCGGTCCTTCAGCGTGTCCTCGATGAAGCCGGTGAGGTTGGACGAGGGCCCGATCTCCACGAAAAGCCGCACGCCGTCGGCGTAAAGCGCCTCGACCGTCTCGGTGAAGCGCACCCGCGCGGCCCATTGCCCGGCCGCCGCGGCGCGGATCGCGTCGGGGTCCTCGGGCATCGGCGCGGCGCTAGCGCAGGAATAGACCGGCAGGCGCGGCGGGGCGAAGTCCATCTCGGCGTAGACCCCGGCCACCTTCTCGGCGATCTCCGCGAAAAGCGGCGTGTGATAGGGCCGGTCGAAGGGCAAAAAGGCGGTCATCCCGCCCTCGGGGCGCAGCTCCTCGGCGACGGCCTCCATCCGGGCGCGGCTGCCGAAAAGCACCGCCTGGTGTTCGCAGTTGTCGAGCGCCAGATGCACCTCGGGGTCGGCCTCGGTCAGCGCCAGAAGCCGCGCGCGCGGCACGCCGCCGACGGTCAGAAGCGCCCCCTGCCCCGGGCCGCCCGCGGCCTCGATCTCCTGGTAGAGCCGGTTCAGAGAGCGGATGCGCCCGGCGAATGCCGCGCGGTCTTCCGCGCTGGCGGTCGCTCCGAAGACCCCGGCGGCGGCCAGCGCCGAATGCTCGCCCGAGGAATGGCCGACCACGAGGTCCGGCGACAGCCCCAGCCGCCCGGTCACCGCCATCAGCGCCTGAGCGGCGATGAAGACGCTCTCAGAGCCGAACTCCAGCCCGAAGAGCTTGTCGGCGAGATGCGTCCTGAGCTTGTCCGAGAGCGTCGTCGGCGGCGGGAAGACCGAGGCCGAAGGCGGCGTCTCGCGCGCCGGGAACAGCCCGTCCCAGAAGTCGAACCAGGCGCGGGCCTCGGGGAAGGCGGTCAGCACCTCGCCCAGCATGCCCTGGTATTGCGCCCCCTCGCCGGGGAAGACGAAGGCCATGCGGCCGCCGAGCGGCGCGTCGGAGGCGATCACCCCGGACTTGATGCGGAAGCTGCCCTTGCCGGCCTCGAAGCGCTCGGCCGCCTTGGCGAGCTTCTCCAGAAGATCGGTGCGGCTTTCGGCGATCACCGCGAGCCGGCAGGGGCCCTCTCCGGCCTCCCCGGCCCGGGTCGCGGCATAGGCCGCGATCTGCGCCAGCGAGGCGTCGTCGTGCAGACTCACGCGCTCCGCGAGGTGCCGGGCGGCAGCCGCCAGCGCAGGCAGATCCGGGGCGGCCAGCACCACCAGCTCGCGCGCCCAGTTGGCGGGCGTCGCCCCGAAGGCGCGCAAGGGTGCCTCTTCGGGCTCGGCCTCCTCGAGGACCGCGTGGGAATTGACCCCGCCGAAGCCGAAGGCATTGACCGCGGCGCGGCGTGGCGCGCCCGGCGGCGCGATCCAGGGACGGGTCTCGGTGTTGACGTAGATCGGCGTCTCCTCGATGCCGATGCCCGCGCGCACCTTGTCGCCCAGGGTCGGCGGCAGCGTCTTGTGATAGAGCGCCAGCGCCGTCTTGATCAGGCCGGCCGCCCCGGCGGCGGGGATGCAATGGCCGATCATCGATTTCACCGAGCCGATGGCCGTGGTCGGCAGCCCCGAGGGCGCCCGCGCGCCCAGCACATGCGAAAGCGCGCCGATCTCGGTGCGGTCGCCCAGCGGGATGCCGGTGCCATGCGCCTCGATCAGGCCGGGCGGGGTCTCGGCACTGCCCGCGTCCTCGATCGCGCGTTCGATGGCCAGGCGCTCGCCCTCGAGCCGAGGCGCGAGGAGGCCCGAGCCCTTGCCGTCGCTCGACTGGCCGGCGCCCTTGAGGATCGCGTAGATCCGGTCGCCCGCGGCCTCGGCCTCGGCGCGGCGCTTCAGGACCAGGAGGCCCAGCCCCTCGCCCAGAAGCGTGCCGTCCCCGCCCTCGGCGAAGGGGCGGACATGGCCCGCGCCCGACAGCGCGCCGAGCTGGTTGAAGACCATGTAGACCTCGGCCGGGATCGAGGCGTTGACCCCGCCGGCGATCATCATGTCCGAGCGTCCGGCGCGCAGCTCGATCATGGCGGCATTGACCGCCAGGATCGACGAGGAACATGCGGCGTCGAGGATGTAGTTCGGCCCGTTCAGGTTCAGCCGGTTGGCGATCCGCCCCGAGAGCACGTTGGGCACCAGCCCCGGCGCGATGTCGGCGTTGAAGGGCGGCAGGCGGCGGGCCATCTCGGCGCGCACCCGGTCGAGCGTCGCGGGGTCGGCCCAGGGCATGAGCTGGCCCAGCAGCTCGCGGGTCTGGTCGAGCACCACCCCGTGCTGCACCACCGCCGCGTTGCCGCGGTGCAGATAGGTCGAATGGCCGACGATGACGCCGGTGCGCTCGGCGTTGATCTGCCCCTGCCGCGCGTCCTCGAGCGCCGCCTGGGCGATGCGCAGGGCGACGAACTGGTCGGGCTCGCTGCCGTCCACCGAAGAGGGCATGACCCCGAGGTCGACGGGATCGGCGGCGAAAGCCTCGCCCAGGTAGCCGCCGCGCGCGGTGGGGATCTTCGAGGGCCCCTCGGCCCCGAGGTAGCGCGCCGCCTCCCAATCGGGCGGCGGGTCGCCGACGAAATCCAGCTTGGCGCAGATATTGGCCCAGTAGCGGTGGATGTCCGCGGCACCCGGGAACATGCCGGCCATGCCGACGATGGCGATGTCGCCCTGCCCCTTGGCGGGCCGCGTCATTCGGCGGCCTCGGCGCGCCGGTCGCCGACCACATCCGAGAGGATCTCGCCCTTGAAGCCCGCGAAGCGCGCGAGGCCGGCGTCCGAGGTGCATTCGAAGCCCTCGGCCAGGAAGACCGGCTGGTCGTCCTCATCGGCCACCACCGCGTCAAAAAGCACCTGCGGGGCCTGCGCCTCGGGGCGCATCCGCAGCACCATCCGGGCCGGGCGCCCGGCGCCGAGCGGCACCAGCCGCGCGATGGCATTGGGCAGCGCCGGGGCCTTGCGGGTGACCATGGACCAGACCCAGGCCAACTGCGCCACGGCGTCGAGAAGCCCCGGATCGACCAGCCAGCCGGTGCCCGGGCCGAAACTGCCCGGCGGGCTCGGGGCGACGCGGGCGGTCACACCGCCGGTGTCGAGCCCGAGGATCTCTTTCACCCGCTGGTATTCGGCGCCGTGGAACAGCATCTCGCGGTAGGCGCCCCGGGCGGTCAGCCCCGCAGGTCCGGCGCGGGTCATCAAGAGGTCATGGGCCAGCTCTTCGGCGCCATCGAGCGGGGCGGCGCCTATCGTCGGGCGCAGGATCGCCGAGGCGCGGTAATACCCGCGATGCGGGGCCTCGGCGGCCTTCATGTCGACCCGGGCGGCAAAGCCCGTGGGGTCGCCGTGTTCCGCCGAGGTGCCGACCAGCAGCACCTCGCGGTCGGCATCCTCGTCGAGCTTCAGCCCCGAGAGCACGCGCAGGTCCGAGAGCCCCGCCACCCGCCAGTCGGGCCAGATCGCGCGGGCGGCCTCGGCGCAGGTCTCGGCGGCGCAGGCCAGCGGCACAACCGGCGTGCCGCCGATGCGATGCGCGCCGATCCAGGGGTCCTGGGCCAGCGCGAAGCGCCGGGCGATTGCGGTGCCGCCGCGCGGCGCGGGCGCGGGCCGGGGATCGGGCAGAAGCGGGAAGGCGCTGTCGCGCGCGGCGCGCTGGGGGGCCGTCGCGGCGGCGGGCGCGGGCTCGCCGCCCGCCCGGTCGGTCTCGTGCCGCTCCCAGGGGCCGGCGCCCAGGGTCACTTCGGAGACGCCCTCGGGCGCGCGCAGGATCTCGTCGTAGAAGGCCGCGGCGCCGCCCTCGGCGGGCACCAGGGTCACGCCCTGGGCCTCGAACTTGGCGCGCACGGCCTCCGAGACCATGCCCGCGCCGAACTTCGTGGCGTCCCAGGGGCCCCAGTTCACCGCCAGCGCCCGGCAGTCCGGCCAGCGCGCCGACAGCGCCGCGGCGATGCGGTTCAGAAGCTCGTTGGCGGTGGCGTAATCGGTCTGCCCGGAGTTGCCGTAGCGCCCGGCGACCGAGGCGAACAGCGCGCAGAAGGATGGCGGCGCGGCGTCGAGCCCGGCAGCCAGCGCCAGCGCGCCCATGACCTTGGTCTCGACCACGCGGTCCCAGCTTTCGGGCGTCTTGTCCTCGATGCGGCGGTCCTCGATCACGCCGGCGCCATGCAGCACGCCGTGGACCGGGCCGAGCTCGGCCAGGAGCGCCGCGACCGCGGCGGGATCAGCCATGTCGCAGGCGCGGTAGTCGACCGAGGCGGCCCCGAGTGCCGCCAGATCGGCCAGGTTGGCGCGGATCTCGCGGTCGCGCTGGATCACCGAGATGGCGCGGTCGATGGCGGCGGGCGTGGGTTTCTCGCCCCGGGCCTTGGCCGCGCCGGCGAGGTGACGGCGCAGCGCCCCGGCATCGGAGAGAGCCGCCAGTTCGGGGGCCTCGGGCTCCGGCGGCTCGGAGCGGCCGATCAGCACCAGCCGGGCACCGGCGCGGGCGAAGGGGCGCAGCACCTCGGCGGTGATGCCCCGCGCGCCGCCGGTGGCCAGGATCAGCGCGCCGGGCGGCAGGTCGCGGGCGGGACGGTCGGCGACCTCCTCGGGGCGGCTGCGGAAGACATGGCGCTGCCCCTCGGGGTAGCCGACCTCGATCCGGGCCTCGGGGGCGGAGAGCTCCTCGAAGAGCCGCGCGGCCATCTCATCGGGCGCGAGCGCGGGGTCGAGGTCGACCGCCCGGGTGCGCGCCTCGGGCCATTCCTCGCGCAGCGACTTGGCCAGGCCGGTGGCCCCGCCCGCGAGCATCAGCCCCCGGGCCCCGCTGCGCCCGAAGTCGCCGCCCAGCGCCGAGGCGAAGACCACCCGGCCCTGCTTCAGCCCGTCGGCAAAAGCCCGGACCAGCCGGTAGGCGCTTTTCTCCGTGCGGGCGAGCGCGTCACGCCAGGCGTCGCGCCCGGCCTCGAGCGCCAGTGGCGCGGCGTCGAGCGGGGCGAGATGCACAAATCCCGCGGGGGCCCCCTCGAGCGCCACGGGCGCCGCGGCCTCCTCGGCGGTCAGGAGCCGCGCCTTGGCCCCCGCCGCATCGATCCGGGCGGCCAGCGCCTCGGCCACGCCGCCCGCGTCGCGGGTCAGCAGGTAGAGCCCCTTCGGCAGGGGCGCCGTCGCCGGGCCCGGCTGGGCCTCGGCGGTGATGACGAACCGGGGCGGTCGGGGCGCATCCGCGCGCTCCGCATTCTCCGCCCCGGCGGGATCAAAAGGGACCGGCGCCCCTTCCTTCTCGAGATGCGCGGTCAGCGTCTCGACGATGGCGCCCAGGGTCTTCTGGGCGTTCAGCGTCTCGCCGATCGGCGCGGCCGCCGCGGATTGCGGCGCGGGCAGCGCCTTGACCAGCGCGCCCACGATCTCGAGCCGCTTGATCGAGTCGATGCCGAGGTCGGCCTCGATGCCCTGCTCGAGGTCGAGCATGTCCGAGGGGTAGCCGGTGCGGTCCTCCACGATCTCGAGGAGCAGCGCGGTGATGCCCTCGCGGTCGAGGCCGGCGCTTGCGGCGGGTGCCTCGGGCTTCGGCGCGGGCGCGGGTGCTGCCGGCGCCGAGGCGGCGGCGGGCTGCGCCGGCGGCACGGGCGCCGCGGGCTGGGCCGGCGGCGCGACCGGCGCGGTAACGGCGGCGGCGGGCGCTGGCTGCGGTGCGGGCGCCGGGGCCTGGGCCGGGGCACTCAGCACCGCCTGGGGTGCCGCGGCCACGGGCCGGGCCATGGGCCGGGCGGGACGCGCGCTGCGCATCGGGACACCGGCCCCGAGGCTCGCGAGCATCACCCGCTCCTGGATCTCCAGGAAGCGCGTCATGGTGGACTGGAACCCGGCCATGATCGCCTCGGCCGGACTGTCGAAGGTCTGAGGATAGACCGCCTCGCTACGAGACAGGTCCTGCGGGCTCTGGTCCATGATGGTCTCCTTTCCGGGGCCAGTCGGAGCGCCCGCCAAGCTGGCGGGGGCGTGGGACGCGCCGGCAGCGGGCGCGAGGGGCGGAAGCGTCACGCCGGTCAGGGGCGCGGCACCGGGGGTCTCGGGGGCGGATGCGGGGGCGGCGGCCTTGCGGGCCTCGATCTCCTCGAGGGTCAGCACCGGCAGCGGCGGGCCGTCGGCCGGGCGCGCGCCCGAGCCGTTCAGCATCCAGATGTTGCGGCCCGGGGCCTCGGGCAGCTCGATCGCGCCCTTGAGCGCCACGATCCGCGCGTCGCGGCCCCGGAAGAGCCGCGCGAGGTCGAGCGACGCGCCTTCGGACAGAAGCTGCCCCAGCGCCGCGAGGACACCCTTCAGGCCGCCCTCCTCGTCGTCGGTGACGATGGCGGCGTGATCGGCCTCGCCCAGGATCTGCCGGACCATGCCGGCATGGGCGGCCTTGGGCCCGACGCTCAGGAAGACCCGCGCGCCGTCGCGGTGCATGGCCTCGACCTCGGCCACGAATTCCACCGGGCGCGAGAGCTGCCGCGCCAGGGTCCGGCGCACGGCCTTGGGTTCGGGATCGTAGGGCGCGGCGGTGGTATTGGCGTAGACCGGGAAGCGCGGCGCGGCGACCGGCAGCTTGTTCAGGAAGCCCGCCAGCCGCTTCTCGGCGGGGGCGACGATCTGCGAATGGAAGGCCGCGCCCACCGGCAGGAGCCGGACCGACAGGCCCTCACCCTCGGCCTTGGCGCGGGCCGCCTCGATGGCGGCGCGGCTGCCCGAGAGGATGCTTTGCTCGGGCGCGTTGTGGTTGGCCACGCAGAGCCCCTCGATGCCCTCGATCAGCGCCTCGATCCGGGCTCGGGGCGCGCGCACGGCGGCCATGGTGCCGAGATCCGCGCCCTCGCCCGCCTCGACCATGAAGCGGCCGCGGGCCCGCGACAGCTTGATCAGGTCGCCGCGCGTCAGCGCGCCGGCGGCATGCAGGGCGACGAACTCGCCGTAGCTGTGCCCGGCGGCCATGTCGGCGCGCAGGCCCAGCCCCTCGAGCAGCGCCCAGAGCCCGGCCTCGACGGCGCCCAGCGCGGGCTGCGCCATGTCGGTGCGGGTCAGCGCGGCGGCGGCGGCGGCGCGGGCCTCGGCGTCATAAGCGGCCTCGGGCAGGATCGCCCGGCTGAGCGGCTCGCCCAGCGCGGCGTCGGCCTCGGCCAGGCTTTCGGAGAGCTCGGGCAGCAACGTCGCGAGATCGGCGAACATCTCGGGGTATTGGCTGCCCTGGCCGGGGAAGATCAGCGCGAGCTTGCCGCCGGAGGCCAGGCGCGGGGCCTCGGACCAGCTCGCACCCGGGGGCAGCTTGCCGCCCTCTTCCAGCGCGGCGATCAGCGCACCCATGCGCGCCGCCAGCGTCGCGGGGTCCGAGACCACCAGCGTCGCCGTCAGCCCCGAGGCGGGCGCCGCCTCCCAGAGGCTGCGCGCGAGGTCGGCGAGCTCCGGTGCCCAGCCCTGCCCCAGCCGGTCGAGCTGGGCGCGGATCTGCTGGACCACGGAGCGCGCCGAGGCGCCGCGCCAGACCAGGAGCTCATGCGGCCAGCGCCGCCGCGCGGCGGGCCTGAGCGCCGGGATCGCGCGCTTGGCGTCGTGTTCCTCCAGCGTGACGTGGAAATTGGTGCCGCCGAAGCCGAAGGCCGAGACCCCGGCCCGGCGCGGCAGGGCGCCCGCGTTCCAGGGCCGCGCGCGGTCCACGAGGTAGAGGGGCAGCTCTTCCTCCAGCAACTTCTCGTTCGGCGCGCCCTCGCGGCCATGCGGCGGCAGCACGCCGTGGTGACAGGCCAAGGCCGCCTTGATCATGCCCGCGATGCCCGCGGCGGCCTTGGTATGGCCGATCTGGGTCTTGACCGAACCGATCGCCGCCGAGCGCGGCGCCGCCCCGGCCGAGGTCAAAAGCCGGGTCACGGTCTCCATCTCGGCGGTGTCGCCGACCACGGTGCCGGTGCCATGGGCCTCGAAGAGGCCGACCGTCTCAGGCCCGTAGCCCGCCATCTCGTAGGCGCGGCTGAGCGCGCGGATCTGCCCGTCGGGATGCGGGGCGGTCATCGACTTGGCCTTGCCGTCCGAGGAGCCGCCGACGCCCTTGATCACCGCGTAGACGCGGTCGCCGTCGCGCTCGGCATCGGCGAGGCGCTTCAGCGCCACCATGGCGAGCCCCTCGGAGATCGCGATGCCGTCGGCCCCGGCCTCGAAGGAGGCGCAGCGCCCGCGCGGGCTGAGCGCCCGGGTCTTGGAGAAACACAGGTAGCCGAAGGGCCCCTGCACGGTGTCGATGCCCCCCGCCAGCACCATGTCCGAGCGCCCGGTCTCGAGCTCGAGCACGCCCTGGTAGACCGCCGCGAGCGACGAGGCGCAGGCCGCGTCCACGGTGTAGTTCACCCCGCCGAAATCGAGCCGGTTGGCGGTGCGCCCGGCAGCGACGTTCAGCAGGATCCCGGCGAAGCTGTCCTCGGTCCATTCCGGCAGGTAGCCCGCCGCCTCCGGGTCGATCCCGCCCAGGAAGCGCGGCATCTCGGAGCGCACGGCGTATTGCGCGCCCACGTCTCCCGCCCCGCCCGAGGCGCCGAGGATCACCGAGGTCCGCAGCCGCGGCCCCTCGATCCCGGCGGCGCCGGTCAGGCCTGCGTCGTCGAGGCAGCGCCGCGCCACCTCCAGCGTCATCAGCTGCAAGGGATCGAGCGACTTCACCGCCCGCGGCGGGATGCCATAGGCCATCGGGTCGAAGGGCATGTCCTCGATGAAGCCGCCCCAGCGCGAATAGATCTTGTCCGGCACGCTGGGATCGGGGTCGAAGTAGATGCGCCAGTCCCAGCGGTGCGCCGGGATCTCCGAGATCGCCGCCCGCCCGTCGAGCAGGTTCTCCCAGTATTCCCGGAGGTCACGCGCGCCCGGCAGAAGCGCCGACATGCCGACGATGGCGATATCGGCGGGCTCGGGGGTCTTGGGCCGCGCCGGGCCCCGGTCCTCGGTGGCGGTGCCGGCGATCTCGCGCAGGCGGGCGGCGCCCTCCTCGCAGATGCCGCGGTGCAGGCTGCGGATGTCGGTCAGCCCGTGCCGCAGCTGGGCGACCTGGCCGATCATATACATGCCCTCGGCCTGCTGGCGGTCGACCGGCACCTCGCGCAGCGCGTCGCCCTGGCGTTCGGTCGCCTTGGAGGCGATGCGCAGCCGGCCAAGCGTCAGGCTCTCCAGCTCCTCGCGCATGTCCTCGGCGCCGGTGCCCGCGGCCTCGAGCGCCCGGCGCTTGGCGGCGAACTCCTCGGCAAAGGGCGTGAGCGCCGCGCGGCTGGCATGGCCCGCGCCGGTCTCCAGGGTCACCGTCTCCGAGCAGGCGAGCAGCGTGTCCTGGAAGGTCTCGGCGATGGCGCCGTCGCGCACGGCCTCTTCGGTGAAAAGGTAGGCGGTGCCGATCAGCACGCCGACCTTGACCCCGCGCGCGGCCAGCGGCGCGGCGAAGGCGCCGACGATGGCCGCCGAAGCGGCGTCATGGATGCCGCCCGCAAAAAGCACCGAGATCTCGGCGGCGGTCTTCTTGTCGGGCACCTCCTCGAGCAGGGTGCGGACCATGTTGTCCCAGAGCACCAGCGAGGACATCGGCCCGACGTGGCCGCCGCATTCGCGGCCCTCGAAGACAAACCGCCGCGCGCCCTGTTCGAGGAACATCGACAGGAGCCGCGGCGAGGGCACATGCAGGTAGGAGGGGATGCCATCGCCTTCGAGCGCGATGGCCTGGTCGGGACGCCCGCCCGCGATCAACGCGAAGGCGGGCCCGTGTTTTCGGGCGACCGCCACCTGTTCCTGGACCAGTTGCGAGGGCGCGAAGCCCAGGAGCCCGACGCCCCAGGGCTTGCCCGCGAGCCGCTGGGCCACATCCGCCAGCAGTGTGTCGGCCTGGGCCGGGCGCATCAGCGCCAGCGCCACCATCGGCAGGGCGCCCCCCTCGGCCACGGATTGCGCGAAAGGCGCGGTGTCCGAGACCCGCGTCATCGGCCCCTGGACGATGGGGAACTCGGTGCCATGGTCGGCGGCCAGCGGTGTGCCTGCCCCAAGAATGTCGGTATCGGCGGCCCGGGCCACGGCCTCGGCGGAAAGCCGGTCGAGCGCCGCGCAGAGCCGCCCGAGCCCGCCGTAGCGCTGTGCGAGGTCCGGCGCGAAGGCCGCAGCCTGGCCCATGGGCGCAAGCTGGCCCGCGGCGAGGTCCCAGCCGAAGGCCGCTTCGGCGCGGGTGGCCTCGGCCCCGGCGCTCTCCGCAGCGGCCAGCGCCGCGCGCAGCCCGGCGGCGGCCTGGCGGCCCGGCGCCTCGACGCCGCGTCAGCGGATGCCCGCGCGACCCTCGATCAGCGCGGTCTCGCCGCCGGTCATCCGCGCCAGCACCGGGGCCAGCGCCTCGCCCAGCGCGCATTCGCGCAGCATCAGGCATTGATCGTCGAGCACCACGCCCGCCGCGCCCCCGGCGCGCACCGCGCCGGCCGAATGCAGGCCGATGCCACCGCGGGCATAGACCGTCGCGGCCCCCGCCGCGCGGGCCTGTTGCAGCAGGATAAAGGTGGTCGCCTCGCCGACCCGTCCACCGGCCTCGTGGCCCTTGAGGACCACGCCCTGGGCCGCCGCCGGACCGGCGAGCCGGTCGTCCCAGGCGATGGCTTCCAGGAGGACCGTGAGCCCCGCCGCGCGCAGGGCATCCAGCGGCTCGGGCGCCGCCAGTGCCGCCTCGGCCGGCAGGATCACCAGCCCCAGCCCGCGCGCCTTGTAGAGCCCGGCAAGCCGCGCCGCCGCCTCCATGTCGGTGATCTGCAGGCCCCATCCCACGGGCGCCGCCTCGGCCAGCCGGTCGAGCCCGGCCTCGAGCGCGCCTTCGGCCAGCGGCAGTTCGGCATTGAAGACCCCGGTGCGGCCCGCCCGCTGCGCCGCGATGGCCAGTGACGGATCGCCGGTCCCGGCGGGGGTCAGAACGAGAATGCCGAAGGGATGGGTCATGTCGCGTCTCCGGATGCCGCCGAAATATGGCGCTCCTGTCAGGTTTTCTTGGCCGCGGCCGGGGGCGGGGTGGTCTCCGTCACCTCCGCGTCGGGAATGTCGCTGTCCTGGGACTGGGCGCCCTCGAGCGCGTCGAGCCGGGCCTGGAGCTTGGCGATGCGCTCTTCCAGCGCCTCGCGCAGCTGGCCGGGGGCCGGAGCCGCACCGCCACCGCCCGCAGCACCTGCGCCCGCGCCGCCGGCCTTCTCGGCGAGGAGCCGCCGGAGAAGCGGCCGGTCCTGGCCGCCGCCCGCGCCGCCCGCAGCCCCGGCGCCGCCGCCCGCGAGCCGGGCCCCAAGCCCGCCGCCGAGACCGCCGCCGCCCAGCCCGGCGCCACCGCCAAGCCCGCCGCCGCCCGCCGCGCGGGCCTTCAGACGTTCACGCAGACCGCCGCCGCCGAGGCCGCCGCCGCCCAATCCGCCGCCGCCAAGCGCGCCGCCGCCGCCAAGGCCACCACCCGCAGCACCGCCGCCGGCCTGGCGTTCGGCCAGCATCTTGCGAAGGAAGGCGCCGCGCTCTCCGCCCGGGCCCGCCGCGCCGCCGCCGCCGACACCCTGGTTGTTCAGAAAGGGCCGCTGCGCCGCCCCGGGACCGCGCCGTTCGCGCAGCCGTTCCAGCGCCGCCCGGCGCTTGTCGTCGTCGTCATGTGCCATCGTTCCGCTCCCCTATGACACACCGGACGCGGCCCCGACGGGGCGACGGCCCGTGCTAATACATCACATCAAACTGGCCTTTCTCGGCCGTGCCCCCTCCACGAAGGGGACCTCGAATACCTTGTCGTGCATGACCGGCCCGTGCCCGAAATAGCCCCCTTCCCCGAAGGCCTCGCCGTGGTCGCCCATGATCATAAACCAGGTGTTGGACGGCGCCTTGTCGAAAAGCGCCCCCAGAAGCTCGTCGAGGTAGTCGACGCAGCGGATCTGCTGCTGGTGCAGCCCGCGCATAACCTCGTCCGAGAAGAATTCCTCGAGGCTCATCGCCTTGCCGGGACAGACCCGCCCGCCCGCGTCGCCGCCCTGCGCCAGCGTCTTGGCCACCCCGTGCAGCCCCGAGATATGCGGCAGGGCCTCGTCCTTGAGCATATAGGGGTAATGGGTCTCGCCGAGGTTCAGGAAATGGAAGCTCGGATGGTCCCGGGAAAAGCTGATCTCCTCGATCATGCCGGCGAAATCATTGTGGTTCGACATGAGCTTGTAGTCGTCGAAGGCGTTCGAGATCACCGTCTGCGGGTTCAGGACCGGCATCGAGACCCGCGCCACGGTGCGGTAGCCGTATTGCCGCAGCATCCCCGGCAGCGAGAGCTGCGGCAGGAAGGTCTCGAAGGCGAGATCGGGGATCTCGAGCCGGTCGGACCACTTGGCGAAATCCTCCTTGTAGACCTCGGAGGCATAGACCTTGGCGGGCGAGAGATGCGGCACCAGCCCCATCATGAAGGTGTAATGCGAGGGTGCCGTCCAGGAGGCATAGGCATGGCGCTGCTCGATCTCGCCCAGGCGCCGCAGGTTCGGCGCCGCGGCGGCCATGACGCTGTCATACCGGCAGGAATCGTAGGTGATGAGGACGAGGTTGCGAGGCATCCCGCGCCCCTCCTCAGCCGGCGGCCGCTTCGCGGCGGGCCGCGAGCCGCGCCCGGAGCGCGTCGCGCCGGTCACCGCCCCGCTCCTGCCGGGCCGAAAGCTTCTGCGCGATGCTGTCGCGCAGGAGAACGGCATGGGCGGCGGCATCCTCGGGCACCTCGGCCTCGGCCAGGGTCTTCAGCTCGGGATGCGCCTCGCAGAGCTGCGCGGAGTTCAGGATCGCGGCGCGGTAGCAATCCACCGCGTCGCGGTTGCGCTCCATCGCCAGGTAGACGTCGCCCAGCGCCTTCTGCACGAAGCCCGAGCGCCGCGCCTTGGGGCCAAGCTTGGTCAGCATCGCCAGCGCGTCGCGGTGGCGCCCGGTCTGGGCGCGGGCCTGGGCGGCGCGGATCGTGGCGCGCAGGTTGTTGGGCTTGAGCGAGATGGCGCGGTCGAAGCTCTTGAGCGCCTGGGCGTGATCCTCAAGCTCGCTTTGCACCTGGCCCAGCGCCTGGTGCACCGGCACCCGGTCGGGCGCCAGCGCCGCGGCGCGGTCGAGCGCCTCGCGGGCGGCGGACAGATCGCCCTCTTCGCGGTAGATCCGGCCGAGCTGGAAATGCGGCATCCAGAGGTCGGGATTGATTTCCGAGACGCGGCGCAGCTCCTCGGCGGCGGCCGAGGTCTCGCCGGCCTTGGCGAGATGCGTCGCCAGCGCCATGCGCAGCCGCACCTCCTGGGGATTGTGCAGCACCGCGTCGCGCAGGAGCGCCAGCGCCTCTTCGGGGCGGCCCTTCTGCTGCAGCAGCCGCGACTTGCGCAGATAGGCCGCCGAGGCGGTGGGATCGAGGTGGATGGCGGTTTCCAGCTCGGCCATGGCCTCGTCGGTGTCGCCGAGCTTGCCCAGCATGCCCGCGCTCAGGATCTGCGCCGGCACGAGGTCGGGCTTCAGGGCCTGGGCCTCCTGGAAGTGCTCGAGCGCGCGCTGGGGGTCGTCGAGCTTCTCGAAGACCCGGCCAAGGCCCAGGTGGGCGACCGCAAGATCGGGCTGCGCCTCGAGAAGGTCGGTGAAAATGTCCCGGGCGCTGTCGATGTCGCCCTCTTTCAGGGCGGCCATGCCGTCTTTCACGCGTTCGCGCAGAAGCGCCTGACTTTCCCGACCAAAACGACGGTCCGACATCATAAAAACTCCCGGCAGCAGGGGCAGCCCCTGGGTCCGCCTCGTCCAATTTCAAGAGAGGTTGACGAGGCGTAATCGGTATAAAAGCTGCCGGGTTGTCCGTCTACTCCGGTAAGCCTGACCTTGACCGGGATCCGGCCCTCGGAGCGAGGCGGAAAAACCGTGGCAGATTTGCCCAAGCCCTTGAAACATTGGTGAATGCGGTCGGTCCCGGCGGGCGGGAACCCGTGTTCGCGCTGCAAGCAAAACGTGAATATGACACGAACTGTGACCCATGCGCCGCAGCATCTGCTGCGGAAACGAGCAGTAGTCGCGGAAACGAATCACCCCGTTGCGGGGTGACTATCGCGCGAATCAAGGCGAAGCGGCTGATTCCAGAGGGATTCGGCAGAGGATTGCCGACGGGGCGTTTTTACCCCGCGACGGACCGGCGCGGGCGGCATGTCCGCCGCCCGATCGGGCGCTTCGCCATAGTCTCTACCCCGCCGCCGCTCAGGTCACCCGCGCGCGGCTCTGGTATTCCTCGGCGCGCCAGAGCTCCTCGCCGATCACCTCGGCGATGACCTCGACCGCCGCGTCGATGTCGCCGGCGTCGAGGTAGAGCGGGGTGAAGCCGAAGCGCATGATGTCGGGCGCGCGGAAATCGCCGATCACGCCGCGGGCGATCAGCGCCTGCATGGCGGCGTAGCCCTCGGGGAAGCGGAAGGAGACCTGGCTGCCGCGCTGCGCCGGGTCGCGCGGGCTGGCCAGTTCCAGCCCTGGGCAGCGCGCCTCGACGCCGGAGATGAAGCGCTCCATCAGCGCCACGGCCTCGGCGCGGACATCCTCCATGGAGACCGCGTCCCAGACCCGCAGCGCCTCTTCCAGCGCGGTCATCTGCACCACCGGGGGTGTGCCGACGCGCATCCGCTCGATCCCCGGCGCGGGGCGGTAGTCGAGGTCGAAGGCGAAGGGCGCGTCATGGCCGAGCCAGCCCTGCAGCGCGGGCTGCGCCTCCTCGGCGAGGTCGGAGCGCACGTAGATGAAGGCCGGGGCCCCGGGGCCGCCGTTGAGATACTTGTAGGTGCAGCCCACCGCGAACTCCGCGCCCGAGGCGGTCAGATCCACCGGCAGCGCCCCGGCGCTATGGGCAAGGTCCCAGATCATCACCGCGCCGGCGTCCTGCGCGGCGCGGGTCAGCGCCGCCATGTCGTGCCGCCGCCCGGTGCGGTAGTCGACCTCGGTCAGCATGACGGCGGCGACCTCGGGGCCCATGGCCTCGGTCACCTCCTCGGGGGCGACCACGCGCAGCTCGTGGCCCTGCCCCAGGGTCCGCAAGAGCCCCTCGGCCATGTAGAGATCGGTCGGGAAGTTGCCGCTGTCCGAGATCACCACCCGCCGGTCGGGCCGCATGGCCAGCGCCGCGGCCAGCGCCTGGTAGACCTTGATCGAGAGCGTGTCGCCCATGACCACCGAGCCCGGCGGCGCGCCGATCAGCCCCGCCACCCGGTCGCCGACGCGGGCGGGCTGGCCCATCCAGTCAGCGGCGTTCCAGCCCCGGATCAACATCTCGCCCCATTCCTCGCGCATCATCGTCGCGGTGCGCTGCGCCACGGCGCGCGGCAGCGGCCCCAGCGAATTGCCGTCGAGATAGATCACGCCCTCGGGCAGGTGGAACATCTCCTTGCGGGTCACGGTGGGCATGTCTCAAAGTCCTCCTCGGACGCTCCAGAGCTCGGGAAAAAGCTCCACGTCCAGCATCTTGCGCAGATAGACCACGCCGCTCGTCCCGCCGGTGCCGCGCTTGAAACCGATCACGCGCTCGACGGTGGTGACATGGTTGAACCGCCAGCGGCGGAAGTAATCCTCCAGGTCCACCAGCTTCTCGGCCAGCTCGTAGAGCGTCCAGTAGCGGGTGGTGTCAAGGTATACCTCGCGCCAGGCGGCCTCGACCTCGGGCACATGGGCATGCGGGGCGCGGCGCTGGTAGGCTGCGTCCGGCAGGTCGTGGCCGGTCGCCCCGGCCAGCGCCTCGAGCGTGACGTGGTAAAGCGAGGGCCGCGCCAGCTCCGCCTCGAGCAGCGCCAGCACGTCGGGGCGGTGGTCGTGCACCTTCATCAGGTTCAGGTTGCGGTTGCCCAGCACGTATTCGATCAGCCGGTATTGATGCGACTGGAAGCCCGAGGACTTGCCGAGGCTCTCGCGGAAGGTCGTGTAGTCGCTGGGCGTCATGGTGCGCAGCACGTCCCAGGCCGAGTTGAGCTGATCGAAGATCCGCGCCACCCGCGAGAGCACCTTGAAGGCGGGCTGGAAGGCCCCCGCCGCGATGGCCTCGCGCGCGGCGTTCAACTCGTGCAGCGCCAGCTTCATCCAGAGCTCGCTGGTCTGGTGCTGGATGATGAAGAGCATCTCGTCATGCGCCTCGGACAGGGGCGCCTGGGCCGAGAGAATGCGGTCGAGCCCGAGGTAATCACCGTAGCTCATGTCCCGGTCGAAGGACATTTGCGCGCCGTCGTCTTCGGGGTTGTAGGGATCGGACATGGGCGAGCTCCGGGGCGGGCGTGGCGGGCGCCGCTCGGGCGCCCGGATGGCAGGGTGTCGGGCCAAGGCGCGGCCGGGGCCGGACCCAGGCGGTCCGGCGGCGCGGCGCTCAGGCGGGCAGGACGGCGGTGGCCTCGATCTCGACCAGCGCCTCGTCCTCGATCAGGGCGGCGACCACGACCATGGTCATGGCCGGGAAATGATAGCCCATGACCGCGCGATAGGCCGCGCCGATCTCCTTCTGGCGGGCGAGGTATTCCGTCTTGTCGGTCACATACCAGGTCAGCCGGGTGACATGCTCCACGCTGCCGCCGGCCTCTTCGACCACCGCGGCGATGTTGCGCAGCGCCTGGGACATCTGCCCGATGAAGTCATGGGTCTCGAAGACCTGCTGGGCGTTCCAGCCGATCTGCCCGCCGACATAAAGCGTGCGGCCCTCGGCCAGGATGCCGTTTGCGTAGCCCTTGGCGGGCTTCCAGCCCTCGGGATGGATGGGGATCAGGGCCACGGCCTCACTCCTCCTTGTAGGTTTCCAGTATCGAGCGGCGCGGCTCGGGCCAGCGGCGCGAGGTCATGTGGTCGAGGTCGACCAGGATCAGCGTCACCCGGGCGGTCAGCCGCGGCTCGCCCTCGGCGCTGGCGGCGATCTCGAGATCGAGGCTCGCCCCGCCGATGCGCTGCACGGTGAGACGCCAGTCGAGCACGTCGCCGAGGCGCGAGGGGGCGTGGAAGTCGGTCTCCATCTTGCCCGCCGGCACGCCGACGCGCTCGGCCACATGCATCTGGCCGAAGGACCAGCCCACGGCCTCGGCGAAGAAGGTCTCGACCGTGGCGTTGATCATCTCGAAATAGCGCGGGTAGAAGACGATCCCCGCGGGGTCGCAATGCTGGAACATCACCGGGATGCGGTGCTCGAAGGCGGCCATGGCTCAGCTCCCTGTCGCGGCAGTTCGAAGCATCGGGCGGTCCTTTCCGGCAAAGCGCGCTAGGTCCTGCCACGCATGGGCGCGCGGATCCCGCGCGTGACCCTGTCAATGTCCCCGCCCGGGCTAAAAATTTCAAGCCTAAAGTTTTAGGCTTGAAATGATTGCCCGGGTTTGGGAGTGTCGAAGCCAGTCTACTGGGAGGACAAGGCGATGAAGACCGTCTGTCTGGGCGGCGGCCCCGCCGGCCTGTATTTCGCCATCAGCCTGAAGCTGCGCCAGCCCGAGGCCGAGGTCGTGGTGATCGAACGCAACCGCGCCGACGACACCTTCGGCTGGGGCGTGGTGCTCTCGGATGAGACCCTCGACAACCTCGAGAAGAACGACCCCAAGAGCGCCGCCGCGATCCGCGGCCATTTCGCCTATTGGGACGACATCAAGGTGGTCAAGGAAGACACGGCCATCACCTCCACCGGCCATGGCTTCTGCGGGCTCGGGCGCAAGACCATGCTGCTCCTGCTGCAGGAGCGCGCCCGCGAGCTCGGCGTCGAGATGCGCTTCGAGACCGAAGTGGAGGACATCGAGGCCCTGCGCCGCGACTACGACCTGGTGGTCGCCGCCGATGGGGTGAACTCCAAGACCCGCAAGGCCTACGAACACGCCTTCCGCCCCGAGATCGACACCCGCGCCTGCAAGTTCGTCTGGCTCGGCACCCACGCCAAGTTCGACGACGCCTTCACCTTCATCTTCAAGAAGACCGACGCGGGCTGGATCTGGGCCCATGCCTACCAGTTCGACGCGGACACGGCGACCTTCATCGTCGAATGCGCCGAGGACACCTGGCGCGGCCTCGGCTTCGACCAGATGGACCGGGAGGCGATGATCGCCCGCTGCGAGGAGATCTTCGCCGATCACCTCGGCGGCCATGCGCTGATCTCCAACATGAAGCACCTGCGCGGCTCGGCCTGGCTGAACTTCAACCGGGTGCTCTGCGAGACCTGGCACCACGAGAACGTGGTGCTTCTGGGCGACGCCTCGGCGACCGCGCATTTCTCCATCGGCTCGGGCACCAAGCTGGCGCTCGAAAGCGCCATCGCCCTGGCCGAACTGGTGACCGAGAAACCCACGCTGGAGGCCGCCTTCACCACCTACCAAGAGGACCGCCGCCTCGACGTGCTGCGCCTGCAGTCTGCGGCGCGCAACTCCACCGAGTGGTTCGAGGAGGTCGAGCGCTACCTGCACCTCGACCCGGTGCAGTTCAATTATTCGCTGCTGACCCGCTCGCAGCGCATCAGCCACGAGAACCTGCGCCTGCGCGACGCCAAGTGGCTGCGCGAGGCCGAGGAGTGGTTCCAGGCCCAGGCCGGGGCCAACGGCGTGCACCGCGCGCCGATGTTCGCGCCCTTCCAGTTGCGCGACATGCGGCTGAAGAACCGCGTCGTGGTCTCGCCCATGGCGCAGTACAAGGCCAAGGACGGCTGCCCCACCGACTGGCATTTTGCCCATTACGCCGAACGCGCCAAGGGCGGCGCGGGCCTCGTCTACGTCGAGATGACCTGCGTCTCGCCCGAGGGCCGGATCACCCCGGGCTGCCCCGGGCTCTACGCACCGGACCACGAGGCCGCCTGGCGGCGGCTGACCGATTTCGTGCATGCCGAGACCGACGCCAAGCTCTGCATGCAGATCGGCCACTCGGGCCGCAAGGGCTCGACCCAGCTCGGCTGGGAGGAGATGGACGCCCCGCTGCCCGAGGGCAACTGGCCCACCATGTCCGCCTCGCCGATCCCCTGGGACGAAGGCCATGCCGCGCCGAAGGAGATGGACCGCGCCGACATGGACCGGGTGCGCGACGAGTTCGTCGCCGCGGCACAGATGGCCGACCGCGCGGGCTTCGACATGATCGAGCTGCACGCCGCCCACGGCTACCTGATCTCCTCCTTCATCTCGCCGACCTCCAACCGGCGCGAGGACGACTACGGCGGCCCGCTTGAGAACCGCATGCGCTACCCGCTCGAGGTCTTCCGCGCCATGCGCGCCGCCTGGCCCGAGACCAAGCCGATGTCGGTCCGCATCTCCGCCACCGACTGGGTCGGCGACCGCGGCGTCGAGGGCGAGGAGGCGGTGGAGATCGCCGCGATGTTCCGCGCGGCCGGGGTCGACATCGTCGACGTCTCGGCGGGCCAGACCAGCGTCGAGGCAAAGCCGGTCTACGGGCGGATGTTCCAGACGCCCTTCTCCGACCGCATCCGCAACGAGCGCGGCATCCCGACCATGGCGGTCGGCAACATCTACGAGCCCGACCACGTCAACTCGATCCTGATGGCGGGACGCGCCGATCTTGTCTGCCTCGCCCGCCCGCATCTCGCCGATCCCTACTGGACGCTGCATGCCGCCGCCGCCCTGCAGGACGAGGAAAGCGCCTGGCCCCTGCCCTATCTGCCCGGCCGCGACCAGATGCGCCGCCTCGCCGAGCGCGGCGAGGGCCTGGGGATCCGGGTATGAGCGATCTCACCGGCAAGACCGCGCTGGTCACCGGCGGCGGCACCGGGCTCGGTGCCGACCTCGCCCGGCGCTTCGCCGAGGCCGGGGCCCAGGTCTGGGTCGCCGGCCGCCGCGCCGCGCCGCTCGAGGCCCTGGCCGCCAGCCATCCCGGCATCCAGGCCGCCCCCGCCGATGTGACCGACGAAGCCTCGGTCGCGGCGCTTTTCGACAGAACCGGCCCCTGCGAGATCGTCCTGGCCAATGCCGGTAGCTCGCTCAGCGCGCCCTTCACCCGCACCAGCGCCGAGGACTGGCGGCAGATGGTCGAGGTCAATCTGACCGGCGCCTTCCTGACCCTCAGCGAGGCCGCCCGCCGGCTCGGCAAAAAGGCCCCCTGGGGCCGGCTGATCGCCGTGGCCTCCTCGGCCGGGCTCAAGGGCTATCCTTACGTCTCCGCCTATGCCGCCTCGAAACACGGGGTGATCGGCATGGTGAAATCCGCCGCGCTGGAGTTCGCCCGGACCGGCGTGACGGTGAACGCGCTTTGCCCCGGCTTTCTCGACACCGAGATGACGGAACGCTCGATCGCCAATATCACCGAGAAGACCGGCATGAGCCCCGAGGCCGCCCGCGAGAGCCTGGAGAAGATGAGCCCCCAGCGCCGCCTGATCCGCCCCGAAGAGGTCAGCCGCGCCGCCCTCTGGCTCTGCGGCCCCGGCTCCGAAGGCGTGACCGGCCAGGCCATCGCCATCGCCGGCGGCGAGGTCTGAGACCAGCCCCGCCCCGAAGCGCAACCGCCCTTCCCCCCTCACATTCCGCGCGCCCACCGCAGACCCGGCGCGCCACCCCCAGCCCTTCAGCTTGTGCAAATACCTCGGAGAGCGCGAGAGGCAGAGCCTCTCGCCCGGCCCAGGGGGCCGGCGCTAGCGCCGCGCGCGGACCGCGGAGAACCCCGCCATGGCCGCGTAGCCGCCGACGATGGCGCGGCGATCGGCCTCGGTCAGCACCCTCTCGATGTCGCGGAACCCGGCGGGAGCCAGCTTCTCGACCACGTCGATCACCCGCTCGGGCCCGCCGGCGCGGTTGGTGCGCACGATGTCGGCGGTCTTCGGCAGACGCTCCTTCTCGTAGTCCCAGAGCGCCGCGCGGGGGTGTTCGGCGCGGGCCAGCGCATCGGCGAGGCAGCGCGCGTCGAGCACCGCCTGGCTCGCGCCGTTGGAGCCCACGGGATACATCGGATGCGCCGCATCGCCCAGAAGCGTCACCCGCCCGAAGGTCCAGCGCGGCAGCGGGTCGCGGTCGGCCATGGGGTATTCGTAGATCGCCGGCGCCGCCTGGACGAGCGCGCCGATGTCCATGCCGGGCACCGAGAAGCGCAGCGCATGCGGCAGCACCCGCGCGAGCGGCGCCTGCCGCGACCAGCTGTCGGGCGGCGGGGTCGCCACGGCGGGGTCCTTCACGCGCACGTTGACCACGAAGTTCATCAGCTGCCGGTCGCCCTCGGGCGGGGCGATCGGATAGAGCACCACCTTGCCGCCGAGCCCGCCGCCGATGGCCATGCTCTCGCCGTCCTGCCAGATCGGCCAGTCGGCGGCGCCGCGCCACATCACCACGCCCTGCCAGGAGGGCGCGCCCTCGCCGGGGTAGAAGGTCCGGCGTCCGGCGGAATGGATGCCGTCGGCGCAGATCAAGACCTCGGAGCGGGTGGTCTCGGCGGCCCCGCCCGCCACCGCGTCGGTGAACTGCGCGGTGACCCCGGCCTCGGTCTGCACGAAGCCCGAGAGCCGCCGCCCGGTGCGGACCGCCTCGGGGCCGAGCCGTTCGATCACCGCGTCGTGCAGCACCTTCTGCAGCCGCCCGCGGTGGATCGAGAACTGCGGCACCTCGTGGCCCGCGTGCATGCCGCGCAGCTCGGACCAGACCTCCTGGCCATGTTTGGTCAGATACGTCAGCCGCCGGGTCCGCACCCCGACCCGGTCGAGCGCAGGCAGCAGCCCCAGCGCGGCAAACTCGGCGATGGCATGGGGCAGCACGTTGATCCCGACGCCGACCTCGCGGACCTCGCGGGCGGCCTCGTAGATCACGCAGGGCACCCCGCGCGCATGCAGCATCAGCGCCGTGGTGAGCCCGCCGATGCCCGCCCCCGCGATCAGGACCAGCATGGGCTCAGTCCTCGTCGTCGGGCGGCAGGAAGTCGACCTCGTGTTCCGCCGAGACCGCGACCACATCCGCCGGGTTGGCCTCGGGGCCGAGGTTGTGCAGCGCCCAGAACAGGTCGTAGAGCCGCCGCGAGGGCGCCACCCAGAACAGCGATTTGATCGTGCTGTCGGTCTTGTTGAAGATCCCGTGCGGAATGCCGCGCGGCAGACGGATCAGGTCGCCCGGCTCGGCATAGGCCTCGACCCCGTTCAGAAGCAGGTCGAAGCGGCCCTCGAGCACATAGATGAACTCGTCCTGCGTGGGGTGGATATGCGGCGGCACGAAGGTGCCCTTGGGCAGGGTGGCGTGCCAGCCGAAGGAGGCGGCGCTTTTCTGCTTCGGCACATAGGTCTGGCCGAGGATGTTCCAGGAGATGTCGTCGATCCCGGTATGGGAGCGGGTGACGCCGGGCAGCATGGTCATGGGTGTCTCCTTCTGGGCTCAGACATGCAAAAAGCGGTTCTTCACGTCGGGCGTGGCGAGGATGTCGGCGGTGCTGCCGGTCCAGACGATGCGGCCCTTCTCGATCACCACGTGGCGGTCGGCGAAGCGGCAGAGCGCGTCGACGTTCTTGTCGATCACCAGGATCGCCTCGCCCTCGGCCTTGAGCCGCTCGAGGCAGGCCCAGATGTCGGCGCGGATCAGCGGGGCGAGCCCCTCCGTCGCCTCGTCCAGCACCACCAGCCGGGGGTTGGTCATCAGCGCCCGGCCGATCGCCAGCATCTGCTGCTCGCCCCCCGAGAGCTGGTTGCCCATGTTGCGACGCCGCTCCTCGAGGCGCGGGAAGAGCCCGTAGATCTTGGCGAGGTCCCATTTGCCCGGCCGCGCGGTGGCGCGCAGGTTCTCCTCGACCGAGAGGGTCGGGAAGATCTGCCGCCCCTCGGGCACGAGGCCGAGGCCGGCATGGGCAACCCGGTGCGGTTCGGCGCCGGTCAGGTCGGTGCCGTTGATGCTGATCCGGCCCGCGCGGGGCTTCAGCATGCCGAAGATCGACTTGACCGTGGTGGTCTTGCCCATGCCGTTGCGGCCCAGAAGGGTGACCACCTCGCCCTGGCCGACCGAGAGGTCGATGCCGAAGAGGATGCGACTGTCGCCATAGGCGGCTTCCAGGGCTTCGACGGTCAGCATGGGCCTCTCCTTTCCGGCATATGCCCGCCCGGCACGCGGCAGGGCCCCGGGCGCGAGTGCGACGCCTTGGGGGCCGCGCCGGGCCGGACGGGCCCCGCGCCGCGCGCCCTGCGGCGGGCGGCAGGGAGGCCGGGGTGCGGCGCGAGGGACGCGCGCGCGGGGATGGGATGTGGGGCGGGGTGCGCCCGGAGGGCGGCGCGGCGCGCGGGAGGGCTGACAGGCAGCCCCCCGAAGGCAGGCACCGTGTGTGGCACGGCCAGGACCGCCCCAAGCGGCCCCTTCATGCGCTCCGCGCCGCTCATGCCTCGGCCTCCTCTTCCTCGCCCAGATAGGCGGCGCGGACCTGCGGGTCCGAGCGGATCTCCTCGGGCGTGCCGGTGGCGATGATCCGGCCGTAGACCAGGACCGACACCCGGTCGGCGAGGCGGAAGACCGCGTCCATGTCGTGCTCGATCAGCAGCATGGTGAAGCGCCCCTTCATGCCCATGAGCCGGGTGATGAAGGCATCCGCGTCCTCGCCGCCGACGCCCGCGAGCGGCTCGTCGAGCAGCAGCGTCCTGGGATCGGTCGCCAGCGCCATGGCCAGTTCCAGCCGCCGGTGCTCGCCGTGGCTGAGCGCGCTTGCGGGCAGATCGGCGCGCTCGTCGAGGCCGGCCTCGGCCAGGGCCTTCAGCGCCGCGGTGTTCAGCGCCGTCTCGCCCGCGACCGGCGCGAAGAAGCGGAAGCTCGAGCCCTCGCGCGCCTGCACCGACAGGGCGACGTTCTCGAGGACGGTGAAGCTCGGCAGCACCTGGGTGATCTGGAAGCTGCGCGCCAGGCCCAGGTGCACCCGCTCGGGCATGGTCGCCCGGGTTATGTCGCGCCCGTCGAGGGTGATCCGCCCGCTGTCCGGCGCGAGCTGCCCCGAGAGCTGCGCCACCAGCGTCGTCTTGCCCGCGCCGTTCGGCCCGATGATGGCGTGGATCTCGCCCGGCTCGATGGTCAGGCTCACGTCGTCGGTGACCTTGAGCGCGCCGAAGCTCTTGTCGAGATGGGTCATCTCAAGGCGGCTCATCGCTTGCGCCTCCCGATCTGTTCGACGAGCCCGGTGATGCCGCGCGGGCTGAACAGCACCATGAGCACCAGGAACAGCCCGAACCAGAGCTGCCAGTGGTCGGTGACCATGCCCAGGAACTCTTCAAGAAGCAGCGCCGCGACCGCCCCGCCGATGGCGCCGGTCAGCGTGCCGATGCCGCCCAGGACCACCATGACGATCAGCTCGCCCGAGCGGTGCCAGGACATGAAGGCAGGCGAGACGAACTCGGCCTGGTTGGCCAGGAGCACCCCCGCGACCGAGGTCATGCAGCCCGAGATCACGAAGGCGGTCAGCTGGTAGCGGAAGGGCGCGTAGCCGATCGCCTCCATCCGCGTGGCATTCTCGCGGATGCCGGTCAGCACCCGCCCGAAGCGCGAGCTGACGATGCGGTGGCAGAGTGCAAAGAGCGCGATCAGCAGCGCCAGCGTCACGTAAAACAGCGTCACGTCGTTCTCCAGCATGTCGCTGCCGAAGATCGTCGACCGGTTGGACAGCCCGTAGCCGTCGTCCCCGCCATAGGCCGAAAGCGAGATGAAGAAGAAGAAGGCCATCTGCCCGAAGGCCAGCGTGATCATGATGAAATAGACCCCGCGCGTGCGCAGCGAGATCGCGCCGGTCACGAAGGCGAAGACCGCCGAGACCAGGATCGCGCCCAGCATCTGCAGGAAAAGGTCGTTGACCCCGTAGCTCGACAGGATCGCCACCGCGTAGGTGCCGAAGCCCAGGTAGGCGGCATGGCCGAAGCTGACCATCGCGCCGTAGCCCAGGATCAGGTCGAGCGCGAGCGCGGCGATGGCATAGGCCAGGATGCGGGTCGCGACCAGCACCAGGAAGGGATCGCCGAGCGCGGTCACCACCGGCGGCACCAGCGCGAAGAGCACGAAGAGGACGGCGGCGGCCTTGACCCGGGGCGCGATGGCCGGGGCCCGGCGCGGGGCGGCGCTGACTGTCGTCTCGGCCATCAGGCGCGCCCTCCGAAAAGACCCGCGGGCTTGGCGAAGAGGATCACCGCCATGAGGATGTAGACCAGCATCGGCGCCAGCATCCGGCCCGCCTGCCCGGCCGCCGCCGGGTCCAGCACCTCGCGCAGGAGGATCGGCCCGAAGACCCCGCCGAGCGTGTCGACCACGGCCACCAGGATCGCGCCGAGGAAGGCGCCCTTGATCGAGCCGATGCCGCCGATCACCACCACGACGAAGGTCAGGATCAGCACGCTTTCCCCCATGCCCGTGTCGACCGAAAGGATCGGCGCGATCAGCGCGCCCGCGAGGCAGGCCAGCACCGCGCCCAGGGTGAAGACCACCGCGAAGAGCTTGCCGATGTCGATGCCCAGCGCCGAGACCATGGCCCGGTTGGTGGCGCCTGCGCGCAGGAGCATCCCGATGCGGGTGTAGTTCACCATCAGGAAGAGCCCCGCCGCGACACCCAGCCCCGCGACGATGATCGCGATGCGGTAGACGGGATATTGCAGCGGCCCCATGAGCGGCACCGAGCCCGAGAGAAGCTCGGGCATCGGCACCGAGAGCGGCGAGACTCCCCAGACGATCTTCACCGTCTCGTTGGCCATCATCACCAGCCCGAAGGTCGCCAGCACCTGGTCGAGATGCGAGCGCGTGTACAATCGCCGGATCACCACCAGTTCGAGGATCAGCCCGACCGCCACCGCGGCGGGCAGCATCAACAGGAGCCCCCACCAGAAGCTGCCGGTCCAGGCCGCGAAGGTGGCGACGAAATAGGCCCCCACCATGTAGAGCACCCCGTGGGCGAGGTTGACCACGTCCATGATCCCGAAGACCAGGGTCAGCCCCGCGGCGATCAGGAACAGAAGCACACCGAGCTGAACCCCGTTCAGGAGTTGAAGCACGAAGAGGTTCGTCATGGACGTGGTCTCCTCAGGCCAGGCCCTTGGGGCTCACTCCATGCCGCACTGGTCGGCGTAGTTGTCGACGTAATCGTCGAAGATCTTCTCGACGATCGAGGTCGCGTAGCGGCCATCGTCGCGCTTCACCGCCTCGACCAGGTAGAAGTCCTGCACCGGGTAGTTGTTCACGCCGAAGGAGAAGTCGCCGCGCGGGCTGTCGAAGTCGGCCTCTTTCAGGGCCGCGCGCAGGGCGTCGCGATCGGTGAGCTCACCGCCGATCTTGCCGACCGCCGAGTTGATCAGCTGCGCCGCGTCATAGGCCTGCATCGCATAGGTGCCGGGCACGTAGTCGTATTTCTCGATGAAGGCCGAGACGAAGGCTTCGTTGGCGGCGTTGTCGAGATCCGGCGCCCAGTTCTGGCCGCCCAGAAGGCCGACCGCGGCGTCCTGCGTCGCGGGCAGCGTGGTCTCGTCGACGGTGAAGGCCGAGAGGAACGGGATCGAGGAAAGCCCCGCCTGGTCGTATTGCTTCACCAGGTTCACGCCCATGCCGCCCGGCATGAAGGTGAAAAGCGCGTCGGGCTGGAAGGCCGCGATCTGCGCCAGCTCCGAGGAGAAGTCGAGCTGCCCGAGCTCGGTGAAGACCTCGCCCGCGACGCCGCCGGTGTAGGAGTTCTTGAAGCCCGCCAGGCTGTCCTTGCCGGCCTGGTAGTTCGGCGCCATCAGGAAGACGTTCTGGTAGCCCTGCTGCTCGGCATAAGCGCCCATGACCTCGTGGTTCTGGTCGTTCTGGTAGGAGGTGACGAAGAAGTTCTCGTTGCACTCCGCGCCGGCGAAATTCGAGGTGCCGGCATTGGTCGAGATCAGGATCGTGCCGGTCTCGGTCACCGGCTGGTGGATCGCCACCAGGATGTTCGAGAAGATCGGCCCGACCACGAAGTCCACGTTCTCGCGCTGGACCAGCTCGCGGGCGTCGTCGGCGGCCTTGTCGGGGCGCTGCTCGTCGTCGATCACGACGATCTCGGTCTCCATGCCGCCCAGTTCGCCGATCTGCTCGGCGCCCAGCATGAAGCCGTCGCGGGCCTGTTTGCCCAGCGCGGCGGCGGGGCCGGACAGGGTGTAGACAAGGCCGATCTTCAGCACGTCGTCCTCCGCCGAGGCGGGCACGTCCTGCGCCTGGGCCGTGGTGGCAAGCCCGGCCGCAAGCGCGGTCGTCAGAAGGAGTCTGGTCGTCAGGGTCATGGATGGTCTCCCGTGTTGGTGAGGTGGCCGCGCCGTCTGTCGGGCGTCGTGCCAAGGCTTAGTGCCGGTCCATTGAGGGCGCGATCGCCCCGTCCCGCAAGTATTTTTCCATCCGCGCCCCAGCGGTGCGGCGCAGCCCGTAGACGTGATCCTGACCAAGGTCGATTAGTATTTCAAGCTCAAACCTTTTTTGCTTGAAATAATTTTTGCCCCTGCCTAGCCTTTGATCTGCACAGGCGGCTAAAGGAGGCCGGAGGCGTGACCACACCCGGGATCGACAAGCAGGCGCCGCGCGGCGGAACCGCCGAGGAGCGCGCCAAGGCGCGGCTGCGCCTCTGGCTCAGGATGCTCAAGAGCACCCGCCGCGTCGAGGCCGTCCTGCGCGACCGGCTGCGCACCGAGTTCGACACCACCCTGCCCCGCTTCGACGTCATGGCCGCGCTCGCGCGCTACGAGGAGGGCCTGAAGATGAGCGCGCTTTCGGGCGTGCTCCGGGTCTCCAACGGCAATGTCACCGGCATCGTCGACCGGCTCGCCGAGGACGGGCTGGCGGTCCGCGTGCAGGTGCCCGGCGACCGCCGCGCCTCGCTGGTGCGGCTGACCCGCAAGGGCCAGGAGGAGTTCGCCCGCCAGGCCGTGGCCCACGAGGGCTGGGTCTCCGAGCTTCTGCAGGATTTCGACACCGAAGAGGCCGACAGCCTCTCGGACCGCTTCGAGGCTGTCAGCCACCGGGAGGAGACCAGATGAGAACCGACACCAGGCATTTCCGCTGCAGCGTGGAGAACGGCGTGGCGACGCTCTGCCTCGACCGGCCCGAGCGCAAGAACCCCCTGACCTTCGACAGCTACGCCGAGCTGCGCGACTGGTTCCGCGAATTGCATTACGACGACAGCGTGCGCGCGGTGGTCTTCGGCCCGAACGGCGGCAACTTCTGCTCGGGCGGCGACGTGCACGAGATCATCGGCCCCCTGACCGAGATGTCGATGAAGGAGCTTCTGGCCTTCACCCGCATGACCGGCGACCTCGTGAAGGCGATGATCAACTGCGGCACCCCGGTGATCGCCGCGGTCGACGGCATCTGCGCGGGCGCGGGCGCGATCATCGCCATGGCCTCGGACATGCGCATCGCCACGCCCGGTGCCAAGGTCGCCTTCCTTTTCACCCGCGTCGGGCTGGCGGGCTGCGACATGGGCGCCTGCGCCATGCTGCCCCGGATCATCGGCCAGGGCCGCGCGGCGGAGCTTCTTTATACCGGGCGCGCCATGTCGGCCGAGGAAGGTCAGGCCTGGGGCTTCTGGAACCAGGTGGTGCCCGAGGGCGAGTTGTCCGAGGCGGCGCAGAAGCTGGCCGGGAAAATCGCCGCGGGGCCGAACTTCGGGCATATGATGACCAAGACCATGCTGAACCAGGAGTGGTCCATGTCGCTCGACCAGGCGATCGAGGCCGAGGCCCAGGCCCAGGCGATCTGCATGCAGACCCAGGACTTCACCCGCGCCTACAAGGCCTTCGTGGCCAAGGAAAAACCCGTCTTCGAGGGCGACTGATGGCCGACCGCAGCTACCTTGACTGGCCTTTCCTCGAGCCCCGGCACAAGGCCCGGGCCGAGGCGCTCGACGCCTGGATGGCGGGCTACGGGCCCATCGACCACGCCGAGACCGACGCCGCCTGCCGCGACCTCGTCGCCCGGCTCGGCGCCGACGGCTGGCTCGAGGCCACCGCCGTGGACCCTGCCGATCCGCAGCCCTTGGACGTGCGCGGGCTCTGCCTGTCGCGCGAGACGCTGGCGCGCCACGACGGGCTGGCGGATTTTGCCTTCGCTATGCAGGGGCTCGGCACCGGGGCGATCTCGCTTTTCGGCACGCCCGAGCAGCAGGCCGAGTGGCTGCCGCTGACCCGCGCTGGCAAGGCGATCTCGGCCTTCGCGCTGACCGAGCCGCAATCGGGCTCGGACGTGGCCAATTCGACCATGACCGCGCGCGACGACGGCGACGCCTGGGTGCTCGACGGCGAGAAGACCTGGATCTCGAACGGCGGCATCGCGGATGTCTACACGCTCTTCGCCCGCACCGGCGAGGGGCCGGGGGCCAAGGGCCTTTCCGCCTTCGTGGTGCCCGCCGACACGCCCGGCCTGAGCATCGCCGAGCGGCTCGACACCATCGCGCCGCATCCGCTGGCGACCCTGCGCTTCGAGGGCGCGCGGCTGCCCAAGTCGGCGCTGATCGGCCAGCCCGGCCAGGGCTTTAAGATCGCTATGTCGGTGCTCGACGTCTTCCGCACCACGGTCGCCGCGGCCGCCCTGGGCTTCGCCCGCCGGGCGCTCGACGCGGCGCTGAGCCGGGTGACCACCCGCGAGGTGCAGGGCCAGCCGCTCTCCGAACTGCAGATGGTCCAGGGCCATATCGCCGAGATGGCGCTGCGCGTCGATGCGGCGGCGCTCCTGGTCTACCGCGCCGCCTGGGCCAAGGATCAGGGCGCGCCCCGGGTCAGCCGCGAGGCGGCCATGGCCAAGCTCTATGCCACCGACGAGGCGCAGAAGGTGATCGACGCCGCGGTCCAGCTGCACGGCGGCGACGGCGTGCGCTCGGGCGAGGTGGTCGAACGGCTCTACCGCGAGATCCGCGCGCTGCGGATCTACGAGGGCGCCTCGGACGTGCAGAAGGTCATCATCGCGCGGCAGACGCTCGGCGCCGGGGCCTGAGGCGGCACGACAGGGCCCCGCGGGGCCGGCACAAGGGAGGGTAGAATGGCGGCACATACGGCGGACGAGCTTCTGGGCCCCTCGGCCCATACCGACACTTTCGCGCGGGACAACCTGCCGCCGGTCGAGCAATGGCCGGACTTCCTGCTGGCGGGCTTCGACTATCCCGAGCGCATCAACGTCGGTGTCGAGCTGACCGACGCCATGGTCGCCCAGGGCCACGGCGACCGCACGGCGCTGATCGGCAACGGGCGGCGGCGCACCTACAAGGAGCTGACCGACTGGACCAACCGCCTGGCGCATGCGCTGGTCGAGGACCTGGGCGTGAAGCCCGGCAACCGGGTGCTGATCCGTTCGGCCAACAACCCTGCCATGGTTGCGGTCTGGCTCGCGGCCACCAAGGCCGGGGCGGTGGTGGTCAACACCATGCCGATGCTGCGCGCGGGCGAGCTCGCGAAGATCGTCGACAAGGCCGAGGTGACCTTCGCGCTTTGCGACACGAGGCTGATGGACGAGATCGTCACCTGCGCCAAGACCAGCGCGCATCTGAAGACCGTGGTGGGCTTCGACGGCACCTCGAACCACGACGCCGAGCTCGACCGCCTGGCGCTGCAGAAGCCGGTGCAGTTCGAGGCGGTGCCCACGGGCCGCGACGACGTGGCGCTTCTGGGCTTCACCTCAGGCACCACCGGCGCGCCCAAGGCCACCATGCATTTTCACCGCGACATCCTGGCCATCGCCGACGGCTATGCGAAAGAGGTGCTGGGCGTCACGCCCGAGGACATCTTCGTGGGCTCCCCGCCCCTGGCCTTCACCTTCGGGCTGGGCGGGCTCGCGGTCTTTCCGCTGCGCTTCGGCGCGGCGGCGACGCTCCTCGAGAACGCCTCGCCGCCGAACATGATCGAGATCATCGAGACCTACCGCGCCACGGTCTCCTTCACCGCGCCCACTGCCTACCGGGTGATGCTGCGCGCCATGGAGGACGGGGCCGACCTCTCAAGCCTGCGCGCCGCGGTCTCGGCGGGCGAGACACTGCCCGCGCCGGTCTACGAGGACTGGATCGCCAAGACCGGCAAGCCCATGCTCGACGGCATCGGCGCCACGGAGATGCTGCATATCTTCGTCACCAACCGCTTCGACGACCACCGCCCGGCCTGCACCGGCAGGCCGGTGACGGGCTACGAGGCCAAGGTGATCGACGAGGCGGGCGCCGAGGTGCCGCGCGGCACCGTCGGGCGGCTCGCGGTGCGCGGGCCCACCGGCTGCCGCTACCTCGCCGATCCGCGCCAGGCCGATTACGTCAAGGACGGCTGGAACGTCACCGGCGACGCCTTCGTCATGGACGCCGACGGCTACCTGCATTTCGCCGCGCGCAACGACGACATGATCATCTCCTCGGGTTACAACATCGCCGGGCCCGAGGTGGAGGCGGCGCTCCTGTCGCATCCCGCGGTTGCCGAATGCGCCGTCGTCGGCCAGCCCGACGAGGAGCGCGGCGCGGTCGTGGAGGCGCATGTGGTCCTGGCCGAGGGCACCCGTGGCGACGACGCGCTGGTCAAGGCCTTGCAGGACCACGTGAAAGCCGAGATCGCGCCCTACAAGTATCCCCGCCGGGTGATCTTCGCCGAGGCCCTGCCCAAGACCGAGACCGGGAAGATCCAGCGCTTCCGCCTAAAGGGCTGAGGCGCTCCTGCCCGCCCCCGCCTTTGACGCGCGGGGGGAAAGCCGCTATCTGAAGGCCATTCTCAGGGCGGGGTGCAATTCCCCACCGGCGGTGACAGCCCGCGAGCGCCATCCCTCGGGATGGGTCAGCAGATCCGGTGAAATTCCGGGGCCGACGGTGACAGTCCGGATGGGAGAGAATGACGCGCGCGGCTTCTGGCCGTGCGTCTCTGACGCTCTGGGATCTTGTCATGTGGAAAGGAACCAGAGCTGTGACAAAATCCCCTACTTTCGCCTTCATCCGCGCGCGCTGGCACGCGGAGATCGTCGACCGCGCGCTCGAGGGCTTCGAGGCCCGGCTGGCCGCGCTCGACCCCGAGGCCCGGGTCGAGGTCTTCGACGTGCCCGGCGCCTTCGAGATGCCGCTCCTGGCGCGGAAGCTCGCCGAGACCGGCCGCTATCAGGCCGTGGCCGCCGCCGCGCTGGTGGTCGACGGCGGGATCTACCGGCACGATTTCGTGGCCAGCACCGTGGTCTCGGGCCTGATGCAGGCGCAGATGGAGACCGGCGTGCCGGTTCTGTCCGTGTCGCTGACCCCGCACCACTTCCAGCCGACCGAGGAGCACGAGGGCTTCTTCTCGGAGCATTTCGTGAAGAAGGGCGCCGAGGCGGCGGAGGCGGCCGTGTCGATCGCAAGCCTGCACGCGGGGCTGGAGGCGGCTCCAGCGGCGGCGTCCGCGGCGGCGTGAGGGTGGCGGCATCAGCCGCGGTGTAAGTGTGGCGCGGGCGGTTGTGGTGAGGCGGGGGCGCCTTGCTCCGGCTCCGCTTCGATGACGGGGTGCGGCGGCAACGCCGCGCCCTGCGTTCCCGCCTTTGAGGCCCGTCAGTAGCCCCCTGCCCCACCGCTCGACGTCCGCAGAGAACCGGTGACCCCACCCCCGGTCGCAAGCCCGCGCACCAGAGGGTGCGCGCCGGACCGGGGGCCGGCGCTGCTGCCCTACGAGCAAGGCGCTTTATCCCAGCAAGGTCAGGGCTAGCGAAACGCTAAGCGCGCCACCCGAAGGAGCGCCGGCCCATCGGGCCGGTCCGGCGCGCGCCCGGCATCTTCGATGCTATTCGGGCGCAAGAGAGCGCGGTCAGTGCGTAGTCCGCAGGTCAGGCGCCGAGGGGCTGCTGCAAGCACCAAAGGCGCCCCCCCCCCCTCAGCGCCCACCCCCTCACGCCGCATACCGCCGCGCCATCTCCCGCACCGGGGTGCTGCGGATCGCGGCGGCGTGGCCGGCGGTACCGAAGCCCGCGAAGCGGTCCTCGCAGAGCGCCCGCACCCCGGCCATGGCCGGCGCCATGTATTTCCGGGGATCGAACTCACCTGGGGTCTCGCTCAGCGTCCGGCGCACCGCGGCGGTGATCGCCAGCCGGATGTCGGTGTCGATGTTCACCTTGCGCACCCCGTGGCGGATGCCGCGGCGGATCTCCTCGAGCGGCACACCCCAGGTCGGGCGGATCTCGCCGCCATGGGCGTTGATCTCGGCGCAAAGGTCCTGCGGCACCGAGGACGAGCCATGCATCACCAGGTGGGTGTTCGGCAGCCGCTTGTGGATCGCCTCGATCACATCCATCGCCAGCACATCGCCGTCAGGCGCGCGGGTGAACTTGTAGGCGCCGTGGCTGGTGCCCATGGCCACCGCCAGGGCATCCACCCCGGTGTCGGCGACGAAACGCGCCGCCTCGTCGGGGTCGGTCAGCAGCTGCTCCCGCTCGAGCTTCTGGGTCGCGCCATGGCCGTCCTCCTGGTCGCCCATCCCGGTCTCGAGCGAGCCCAGGACGCCCAGTTCCCCCTCGACCGAGACCCCGGCGGCATGGGCGATGCGCACCGCCTCGGCGGTGATCCGGGCGTTATAGGCGTAATCCGCGGGCGTCGTGCCATCGGCCTTGAGCGAACCGTCCATCATCACCGAGGTGAAGCCGTGCTGGATCGCGGTCACGCAGGTGGCGATGTCGTTGCCATGGTCGAGATGCACGCAGACGGGGATATGCGGATACATCTCGGTCAGCCCGTCCAGGAGCTTCGACAGGATCAGGTCGTTGGCATAGGCGCGGGCGCCACGGCTCATCTGCAGGATCACCGGCGCGTCGCAGGCATCCGCGGCGGCCATGATCGCCAGCCCCTGTTCCATGTTGGAGATGTTGAAGGCGGGCACGCCGTAGTCGTTCTCGGCGGCGTGATCGAGCAGTTGGCGCAGGGTGATGCGGGACATGAGGGTCTCCTTACTCGGTGAGATGGGCGTGCAGACGGGCAAGCTCGTCTCTCGCGCCGAAGAAAAGCGGGGTCTTGTCGTGGATCCCGGCAGGGCTGCGGTCGAGGATCGGCCCGGCACCGTCCGAGGCAGCACCCCCGGCCTGTTCCATCAGGAAGGCGATGGGGAAGGCCTCGTAGAGAAGCCGCAGGTGGCCTTTTTCGTAACCGGGGCGCGCATCGGCGGGATAGAGAAAGACCCCGCCCTGGATCAGGATGCGGTGCAGGTCACCCACCGCCGCCGCGATCCAGCGCATGTTCGTGTCGCCCCCGCGCGGGCCGGTGACCCCGGCCCGGGCCTCGGCCAGGTAGGCGCGCAGACCGGCTGCCAGGTGCCGCTCGTTCGAGGCGTTGTAGGCCAGCATCTTCGTGGCGGGCGGCACCTCGGCGCGGGACCGGGTGAGCCGGAAGACCCCGTCGCGCGGGTCGAGCGTGGCGAGGCTCACGCCGGCGCCAAGGCTCACGCCCAAGTCGGTGCTGTGCCCGAAAGAGACATAGCCCGCCGCGACCATCTCGCGGCCCGGACGCAGGAAGCTCTCGCCCTTGGGGAAGATGCCGAAGAGAAGCCCCAGCGGCGCGCCGATGCCGATGCTCCCGGAGCCGTCGATCGGGTCGATGACCACGTCCCAGTCGCCCTTCTCGTTGAGGGTGATCGGGTCTTCCGCCTCTTCCGAGACCACCCGCGCGACGGAGGTGCGCGCAAGCGCGGCGACCATGTGGTCATGCGCGGCGAGGTCGAGCGCCTTCTGGCTGTCGCCGCTGGCGTTCCGGCCGGTCTTGGCTGCCGGATCGCCCGGCAGGCCCGCAAGCGCGAGGCGCAGCGCGATGGGCCGGGCGGCCTCGGCGATGGCTTGGACGACCTCGGTCAGGCCCGGCGCCCCTTGGCCCTCGAGATGGTCGGAGAGCGCGGGCGCGCGGGCCTCTGGGTCGTCGGTCGGGGTGAAGAGCGGGCCTTGGGTCATACGGGCACCACTTGGGGTGCTTTGGGCGCGCAGGCTTCGCGGGGCGCGTGGAGCACGCGGGCCACGCGGAAGGCGCGGAAGGCGCGGAAGGCGCGGAAGGCGCGGAAGGCGCGGTCTTCCGGGGTCCGGCTGGGCAGCGCCCGGCGGTCAATGGGCATGGTGAGTCCCTCCTCGATCTCAGCGCAATGTTATATATCGCGTTATAAATCACAAGTTAGAATCACAAAATAACATCAATTATGTTGCATCACACAGATTCGATGTTATCTTCAGGGATAACGCAGCAGCAGGAGGGCGCGCGGTGAAGCCTGAAGACCGCCGGCAGGAAATCGTGGAACTGCTTGTCGACCTGGGCTCGGCGAGCCTCGACGACCTGTCGCGCCAGTTCGGCGTCTCGAAGATGACCATCCACCGCGACCTCGACGAGCTCGAACAGGAGGGGCTCCTGCGCAAGATGCGCGGCGGCGCCACCATCGAGGCCTCGGGCCAGTTCGAGAGCGATTTCCGCTACCGGATGCGCAGCGCCGGCGAGGAGAAGCGCCAGATCGCCGAACGCGCGGCGCGCTTCCTCGAGCCGGGCATGAGCGTCATGGTCGACGACGGCTCGACCTCGCAGCAGCTCCTTTCGGCGCTGATCGAGCTGCGCCCGCTCACGGTGATCACCAACAACCACGCCCTGATCGAGGGGCTGGCCGGCGCCTCGGGCATCGAGCTGGTGGCGCTCGGCGGCACCTATTCGCGCAAGTTCAACGGCTTCTTCGGCGTGGTCACCCTGACTGCGCTGACCAACCTGCGGGCCGACGTGGCGCTTCTGTCGACCTCGGCCATCGACGGGCACACCGCCTTTCACCAGGACCAGGAGGTGCTCGAGGTCAAACGCCGGATGATCGCCTGTTCGGCGAAAAGCTACCTCATGGCCGATCACGGCAAGTTCGGGCGCACAGCGCTGCATTACGTCACCGACCTCGACGCCTTCGACGGCGTCGTCACCAGCAGCGCCCTGACCGAGCCGCGCGCGGCGGCGCTGCGCGACCGCGGCATCGCGCTGCATTTCCACGAGGAGGGCTGAAGATGGCCGAAGCCGCAGGCCGCTGGATCGGCACGAGCTGGAAGATGAACAAGACCCTGGATGAGGCGCTGCGCTTCGCCGAGGGGCTGCGCGGCGCGGCGCCTAACCCGCGCATCCAGCGCTTCGTGATCCCGCCCTTCACCGCCCTGCGCGAGGTCAAATCGGCGCTCACCGAGACCGACGTCGCCGTCGGCGCGCAAAACATGCATTGGGACGACGCCGGCGCCTGGACCGGCGAGGTCTCGCCGCTCATGCTGACCGACTGCGGGCTCGACCTGGTGGAACTGGGCCATTCCGAGCGCCGCACCCATTTCGGCGAGACCGACGAGACCGTCGGGCGGAAGACCGCGGCCGCGCTGCGCCATGGCCTCACGCCGCTCATCTGCATCGGCGAGACCGCCGAGGAGAAAGCCGCCGGTGAGGCCGACGCGGTGCTGACCCGCCAGGTGGAAAGCTGCCTCGCCGGGCTGCCGCCCGAGCTGGCCGCGCGCCCGATCCTTCTGGCCTATGAGCCGGTCTGGGCCATCGGCGCCGGCGGCACGCCCGCGACGCCGGGCTATGCCGAGGCCCGCCACGCCCATATCGCCGGGGTCGCCCGCGCGGCGCTCGGCCGCCATGTGCCCTGCCTCTACGGCGGCAGCGTGAACCCCGGCAATTGCGCCGAACTCATCGTCCGCGACCATGTCGACGGGCTCTTCATCGGGCGCTCGGCCTGGGAGGTCGAGGGCTACCTCGACATTCTCGACCGCTGCGCCCGCGTCATCTGAGGAAAGGACCCCACCATGAAACTCGCCATCGCAGGAGACAGCGCCGGCGCCCCGCTGGCCAAGGTTCTGGCCGAGCACCTCGGCGCCAAGCAAGGCTTCGAGGTCGCCGAGCTTTCCGACCCGCCCGCGGGCGGCGAATATTACGCCAATCTCGCCGACCGGGTCTGCGCGCAGGTGCTCGACGGCACCTATGACCGGGCGATCCTCTGCTGCGGCACCGGGATCGGCGTCTGCCTTTCGGCCAACAAGGTGCCGGGCATCCGTGCTGCCCAGACCCATGACACCTATTCCGCCGGCAAGGCCGCGACCTCGAACAACGCGCAGGTGATCACCATGGGCTCGCGCGTCGTGGGGGCGGAACTGGCGAAGGACATCGCCGAGGCCTTCCTCGGCGCGGCCTTCGACCCCGAGGGCAAATCGGCCGGCAACGTGCAGGCGATCGACGCGCTCGACCGGAAGTATCACACCGCCTGAACGGGGCGGCGCGCGGGGCTTTGGCCGCGCGCGGCTGTCTTGGAGGAGAGTGAGAGACCCGGGGCGTTCGAGAGAGCGCCCCGGGTTTTCTTTGGTTCAAGCGATGGCCGGGTGGCGCCCTGCGTTGAAGCGTGCCGAAAGGGCTGCGCCCGAGAGCCCGCCGATCAGCCCGCCGCCCCGCGCGGCTCCCCCGTCAAAGCCGCACCCCGTGCCGCTCTTCCAACAGCCGCTGCGTCTCGGAGAGCTCCCTCTCCCGCCGCGCATCGTCCCAGCCCAGCGCCTCGCCCAGGATCTCCGCGATGGCCTCCAGGTCGCGCCCGGTGAGCCGCCCGGTGATCGCCAGCGTCGTCCGCCGCAGCACCACGTCGGCCAGGTGCACGACCTGTTCGTGCCGCGCGATCCAGTCGATCTCGCCGCGGGAGTAGCCCGGGGCATCGGCCAGCGGCGCGGCCCCCGGCCCCTCGTGGCCCGCGATCCGCGCCGCCGTGGTGCCGTAGCGATCGAGCAGCACCGCAAGGCGGGCTTCCTCGACGCCGCTCTCCCGCGCGGCCTCGGCCAGCCAGGACGCCCGCGCCGCAGCGCCTTTCGGAAAGTCCCGCCCGCCGCCGATCGGCAGCTCGCGGGTCGAACGCTCGCGCCCGCGCCCGAGGCGCGCCAGCACCGTGTCGGCGACCTCTTCCGAGAAGCCCCGGAAGGTCGTCCACTTGCCGCCCACCATGGAGAGGATCGGGAAGCGCCGCGCGCCCTCGGGTTCTGCCACCGGGGCGGAATGGTCCCGGCTGATCAGCCCCGGCGCGGTCCCGTCCGAGGCCGGCAGGGGCCGGATGCCGCTGTAGCGCGCGACGATCTGGCCCGCGTCGAAGCTGAGCCCCGGCAGGAGCCCCCGCAGGCTCTCGAGGAAATAGGCGGTCTCGGTCTCCTCGCAGCGCACCGCGTCGGGGTCCTCGGCGGGGATGTCGGTGGAGCCCACCAGCGCCCGCCCGAGGTAGTCGAAGACCAGGCAGATGCGCCCGTCGTCGGCCTCGAAATAGATCATCCGTCCGGCGAGCTGGCGCACCAGATCGGGGTGGTCGAGCAGGATATGCGAGCCTTTGGTGCCGCCGATCAGCTTCGAGGGCGCGCCCATCAGCGCGTTGACCTTGTCGATCCAGGGGCCAGCGGCATTGACCACCACGCGCGGGCGGGTGGTCAGGCTGCCGCCACCCGGCAGGTCGAAGCTCAGCGCCGCGCCGTCGCCGGGGCGCAGCGCGGTGGCGTTCAGCGCCCTTGAGCGGGGGTTGGCGGCGGAGCCCTCGGCCACCAGTTCCCAGACCAGCCGCTCCGGCGCGGTCACGGAGGCGTCGTAATAGGTGCCGGCGGCGACGATCCGAGGCGTCAGCGCGGGCAGCTTCTCCAGCGCCCGGCCCCGGCGCCAGAGCGCATGGCGCGGCATGACCCGGGCGCGGCGGCCGTAGAAGTCGTAGAGCGCGAGCCCAATCTTCACCAGAAGCGCGCCCCGGCTGCGCGGCGCCTGCTTGGCCCCGAAAAAGGTCCGAAGCGCCGCGCCGATGCCGCGCGTCCAGGAGAAGATCGGGATCACCGTGGGCAGCGGATGCACCAGGTGCGGGGCGTTGCGCAGCAGCAGGTTCCGCTCCAGCGTGGATTGCGCCACCAGGCCGAACTCGCCGGTCTCGAGGTATTTCAGCCCGCCGTGGATCAGCCGCGAGGGCGCGGCGCTGCTGCCCGAGCCGAAGTCGCCCTTGTCGACCAGCAGGCAGTCGACGCCCTGGGCGCAGAGGTCGCGGTAAAGCCCCGCGCCGTTCACCCCGGCCCCGAGGATCACCACCTCGTAATCGCCCGTCTCCGGCGTCGCGCTCATGTCCTGTCCTCGTGCTCGCTCAGGGCTTCGATCTTCTCCCAGACCGGGGTCAGCGCCGCTGCGGCCTCGGTGTAGAGCGCGTAGCGCGCGGCATAGGCGGCGGTGCGGTCGGGGTCGGGGGTATGCGCTGTCTCCAGCGCGGAAAGGTCGCGCGGGTCGTCGAATGGGCTCTGCCAAAGCCCCGCCGCCGCGCCCGCGCAAAGCGCCGCGCCCCAGGCCGCCGCCTCGCCGGTGGCCGAGGTCAGCACCGGCAGGCCGGTCACATCGGCCATGAGCTGGGCGAAATCGGGATTGCGCGAGACGCCGCCGGTGAGCCGCAGGCGGTCGAAGGGGAAGCCCTCGCCCAGGGCGTCGATATGATGGCGGTGGTTGAAGGCGATGCCTTCGAGCACCGCGCGCAGAAGATCGCCGCGCCCGTGCCAGCCGCGCAGGCCCAGGAACCCGCCGCTCGGCCCGCCGCCCTGCGGGCTGCCGTAGAGGTAGGGATGGAAGATCGGCCCGCCGGGCGCGGGTGCCGTGGCGCGCATCTCGGCGGCCAGCGCGGCGTGATCCGGTGCAGCCTCCCCGTCGCGGCAGAGCGTCTCGGCGAACCAGTCGTAATTGGTGGTCGAGGCCGGAGAGATCGACATGGCGTTCCAGGTGCCCGGCGCGATGCCGTTGCGACAGAACCAGCGCGCGTCCCGGCGCGGGCTGTCGCAGATCACCTGGTTGATCGAATAGGTCCCGGCGACCACGTCCGCGGCGCCCGCGCGCTGCCCGCCGATGCCCAGCGCCGAGGCGGTCACGTCGTGCAGCCCCGCCGCGACCGGCGTGCCCGGGCGCAGCCCGCAGCGCCGGGCGGCGGCCTCGGTGACATGGCCGACCACCGCGTCGACGGGGCTCGCGGGCGGCAGCGCGGGCTTGAGCGCCTCGAGCCCGTAAAGCGCCAGCGCCTCGGGGGTGTAGTCCTGGGTCTCGAGCGCGGTGAAGGCGGTGCTGGCCTCGGTCCGGTCGGTGCCGATCTCGCCGGTCAGGCAGAAGCGCAGCCAGTCCTTGCAGGAGAGGATATGCCCGATCCGGGCGAAGCGGTCGGGCTCCTCCCGGGCGATCCAGGCCAGGAGCGCCGAGGGGGCGGAGGCATGCGGCACCTGCCCGGTGAGCGCCAGCGCGCGGTCGGCGATGCCCTCGGCGCGCCAGGCCGCGACCTGCCCCTCCGCCCGGCTGTCGAGCGACAGGATCGCGGGGCCCAGCGGGGCCTTGTCGCGGTCAAGAAGGTAGATCCCGTCGCCATGGGCGGTGGCGGCGATGGCGGCGACCTCGCCGGGGTCGATGCGGGCCTCGGCGATCACCTCCGAGATGGCCTCGGCGGTGGCCGCCCAGAGCGCGTCCATGTCGCGTTCGACGTGGCGCGGGCGGGGCACGTCGCGGGGCACGCGGCGGCGGGCGACCGCGAGCTCGCGGCCGTCACCCGAGAACAGCACCGCCTTGGTGACGGTCAGGCCGCTGTCGAGGCCGATCAGGCAGGCCATGGCGCGCCCTTTCGCGGTTGGGGGTCGGTTGTAAAGCTGCGGGACGGCGCGGGACGGACCGAAAAGAGGCGGCCAACCTCAACCGCCCTCTCGCCCCGCCCGGGCGTGGCGCGGCTCATGCCCGGCGCAGCGGGGCGACGACCACCTCGGCCCCGCCGGCGCGGATGCGTTCGAGGTGGAAGGCCGGGGTCTTCTCGTCCACGATCACCGCGTCGAAGTCGCGCAGCGCTACCAGCCCGTGCAGGGCGCGGCGCTCGAACTTGGTGTGGTCGGCCAGGAGGATCCGCCGCTTGGCCGAGTCGAACATCGCGCGCTTGGTGTCGACCATCTCGGGCGACTGGTGAAAGACGATGTCGTCGATGATCGCCGAGATCGACATGAAGAGCGTGTCGGCCCGGAGCCGCCCGATCTCGTTGGTGGTCATCCGCCCCATGAAGGCGTGGCACCACTTGTGGAACTGCCCGCCGAGCCCCAGGAGCGTCACGTCCCGCAGGTCGCTGAGCTCGGCCATCAGCCGCAGCGAATTGGTGATCACCGTGAGCGGCGTCTTCGCCGCCAGCAGCGGCGCCATCTGGCCCACGGTGGTGCTGTCGTCCATGAAGATCGCCTGCCCCGGCTCCACGAAGTCGAGCGCGGCGGCGGCGATGGCGGCCTTCTCCTCGGACTGGCGCACGGCGCGGTAGACGTCGCTGGCCTCGATCAGGCTGGTCGGCGCCGCCGAGACGATGCCGCGGGTCTTCCGCAAAAGCCCGCGCTCGGCCAGGTCGTCGAGGTCGCGGTGGGCGGTCATCAGGGAAATGTCGTAGCGCGCCGCGAGATCCTCGATGCGCATGGTGCCGGCCTCCATCACCGCCTCGGCGATCATCTGGCGGCGGGCGAGCTGGCGCGCCTGGCGGCTGTCGCCGGGCACCTCCTCGGCCATCAGCTGGTCGATCGCTGCGGGATCTTTTCGGTCGGTCATCACATGCTCGGGTCCAAGCGGTGCGGAGAGGGATCCGGCGGGCCCGGGAGAGAGGGCCCGCCGGTGCCAGCGCTAGGGCGCGCTTAGCCCGCCATGCCTTCCAGGGTGAAGGGGGCGGTGTATTGATCGACGTTGTCCGGGGTGATCAGCACGCAGTCGAAGAGCTGCTTCTCGGTGTCGACCATCGGCTCGCCGTTCTTGATGTAGTAGTCGGCCTGCTTGACCGCCTCGGCGGAGAAGACCGCCACCGGCTGCAGCACCGAATAGGCCATCTCGCCGGCCTTGATCGCCTCGACCGCGTCGGGCGAGCCGTCGAAGCCGCCGACGGTGACATTCTCGAGCTTGCCGGCTTCCTTGAGCGCCGCGATCGCGCCCAGCGCCATCTCGTCGTTGCCCGAGATCACCGCGTCGATGTCGGGGTTGGCCTGCAGCATGGACTGCATCTTGTTGTAGCCCTGGGTGCGGTCCCAGTTGGCCACTTCCTCGGCCACCTTCTCGAGGTCGGGATACTGGCTCAGCACGGTCTCATAGCCGTTCGAGCGGGTCGCGGCGTTGTTGTCGGCGGGGTTGCCGAAGAACTCCACGTAGGTGGCGCTGTCGCCCACCGTCTGCACCCACTGCTGCGCGCCGAGCGCCGCACCCTGGGCGTTGTTCGACACCAGCTGCGCGATGGCGATGCCGCTTTCGTTGATCTCGGCGTTGACGAGGAACACCGGGATGTCGGCAGCCACGGCCTTCTTCACCGCGCCGATCGAGCCGTCGGCATTGGCGGGATCGAGGATGATCGCCTTGGCCTGGTTGGTGATCGCCGTGTCGATCAGGTTCGACTCGGTGTTGGTGTCGCCCTTGTGGGCCGAGACATTGGCCTTGTAGCCCAGTTCCTCGGCGGTGGCCTTGGCGACCTCGCCCTCGGTGAACCAGTAGGGGTTCGAGGGGTCGGTGACGATGATCGAGATCAGCCCCTGGTCCTGCGCGAAGGCGGCGCCGGAGAACAGCGGGGCCGCGGCCAGGGCGGCGCCCATCAAGATGCTCTTTCTGCGGGTAAACATGTGGTCTCACTCCCTTGGTCTTATGTGCCGGTGAGGCACGGTTGGTGCCGGGTCCCCGGCGGTGGTGAAGCTGCCGGCGGACCGGCCTCGTGGTGCGGCGCGGTGGCCGGGGGGCGGGCCTCAGGCCTTGCCCCCGGCGCGCGGCGCGCTCTTGGCGGCGGCGGGCTTCTTTTTCTTGCCGCCGCTGTACTGGATCGAGTTCAGAAGCACGGCGAGGACGATGACCGCGCCGGTGAAGACGGTCTGCCAGTAGGAAGACACGCCGATGATCACGAGCCCGTCCGAGAGGAAGCCGATCACGAAGGCCCCGAGCAGCGTGCCGCGCACGCCCCCGCGCCCGCCGGTCAGCGCCGCCCCGCCGATCACCACCGTGGCGATGGCGGTCAGCTCATAGGTGGTGCCCGCGGTCGGCCCGGCCGAGGTGAGCTGCGAGCTGAGGACCAGCCCCGCGATGGCCGCGCAGATGCCCGAGAGGACATAGACCGTGACCTGCACGCGCTTGACCGGCACGCCCGAGAGCTCGGCCGCGCGGGCGTTGCCGCCGGTCGAATAGATCCAGCGCCCCAGCGCCGAGCGGTTCAGCATCAGGCTGCAGAGGATCGCCACCAGCACCATGACGATGACGCCGATCGGCACACCCCAGAGCCGGTTGAAGCCCAGCCAGTCGAAGCCGGTGTTGCCCAGCGCGGGCTCGCCCGCGAGGTCGTTCATGGTCAGACCGTTGGTCAGAAGCAGCGCCACGCCGCGGGCCACGTAAAGAAGGCCCAGGGTGGCGACGAAGGCCGGCACCTTGAAGAAGGCGATCAGCACGCCGTTGATCAGCCCCACGAAGGCGCCCACCGCGCAGGTCAGGATCACCACGACCCAGACCGGCGGATAGAGGATCACCCCCGCCCATTCGATGGTGATGCCCTGCATCAGGAAGCCCGCGCAGACGCCCGCGAGCGCCAGGGTCGAGCCGACCGAGAGGTCGATGCCCCCGGTCAGGATCACCAGCATCATGCCGATGCCGAGGATCCCGAAGATCGCCACGTGGCTCGACATGATCAGGAAGTTGTTGGTCGAGAAATAGACCGGCGACAGGATCGAGAAGACGATGATGATCGCCACGAGCGCGAAGAAGGCGCGGCCTTCGAGCAGGGCGCGGCCGAGGCTGAAGTCCTCTCCGAAGAGGCCGCCGCGTTTCGCCGTGGATGCGGGCATGTCGGTCATGAGGGTCGTCCCCTTGCTGGTGTCTTGCCGCCGGGCCGGGCCGGGGCGCTATGGGTCATGCGGGGGTGGCTCATCGCGGCCCCGCGCCGCCGCGCAGCGCATCGGTGATCTCGCGCGCGGTGTGTTCGTCGGTGATCAGGCCCGAGAGCATCCCGCTGGCCAGGACGGCGCGGACGGCGCCAACCTTCATGCGGCCGCCGGCCACGGCGACCACCCGCGCGCGGTCGAGATCGGCGCGCGGCAGGGTCAGGATGCGTTCGGTCAGCTCGGTCTCGACCGGGCGGCCCGCGGCGTCGAAGAAATGGCCCATGGCCTCGCCGACGGCGCTGGCCTCGGCCAGGGCGGCCATCTCCTCGGGCGTGACCATGCCGGTCTTCACCAGTTCCGCCTCGGCGTCGACGCCGCCGATGCCCACCACCAGGAGGTCCGCGGCGCGGGCCTGGTCCTGGGCGGTGGCGGCCTCCTTCTGGCCCAGAAGCACCGCGCGGTCGGCGGCGGAATTGGCCATGAAGGGCACCGGCATCAGCGTGGCGGTGCCGCCGGTCGCCTCGGCCAGGCGGTTGACCACCTGGTGCGGGTTTGCCTCGGACTGGCGGGTCAGCCCGCCCATGAGCGCCTGCACCCGGACCTCGGGCGCGGAAAGCGCGGGCAGCGCCTCGGCGCAGGCCAAAAGCGTCCGTCCGTGGCTCACCCCGAGCGACAGGTCGGGTTTGCGCCCGATCTCGCCGGCCAGGAAGGCCGCGCCCGCGGCGCCCAGGGGCGCCAGCGGCAGGTCGTCCTGGTGCAGGTCGCTGACCACTTCGCAGAGGTCGAGCCCGTAGGCCTCGGCCAGGTTCTGCTCGAGGTCGACCTCGCCCGAGGCCGCCATGATCTGTTCCTTGGTGGCGTCAGGCCCGAACTCGGCGGAAATCTTGCCCTTGTGCATGACGATGATGCGATGCGCGATCGACAGGCATTCGGTCACTTCCGAGGTCGAATAGATCACCGCGAGCCCGCGCTCCGCCCCTTCCGAGAGCAGCCGGAAGACCTCGGCCTTGGCGCCGATGTCGATGCCGCGCGAAGGCTCGTCCAGCAGCACCACCTCGGGCCCGGTGGCGAGCATCTTGCCGATCACCACCTTCTGCTGGTTGCCGCCCGAGAGCGAGCCGATGGCCGCGTCGCCGCCGTCGGTCTTGATGGTCACGTCGCGGATCGCCTCGTCGACCAGCGCCTTCTCGGCGCGCTTGGAGGTGAAGAGCCCGCGGGTGAAGGCCCCGATCGAGGCCAGCGAGAGGTTCTGCCCGACGCTCATGGTCTGCACCAGCCCGTCGCGCTGGCGGTCCTCGGGGGTCAGCACCAGCCCGCGCGCGATGCGCTCGGCAATGGAGAGCCCGGCCACGTCCTGGCCGTGCAGCAGGATTCGCCCGCCCGAGGGCTTCAGCCGTCCGGCGACGCATTCCATGGTCTCGGTGCGGCCCGCGCCCATCAGCCCGTAGAGGCAGACGATCTCGCCCTTGCGGACGCTCAGCGACAGCCGGTCGACGAGGTCGTAGCCCTTGTTGCCGGGCGCCGGCACCGAGAGGTTGTCGATCTCGAGCGCGGTCTCGCCGAAGTCGTAGCCCGTGGGCGGCGCGCCCAGGTCGAAATGGTCGCCGACCATGTGCCGCACGATCCATTCCAGGTCGATCTCGGCGCGCGGGGCGAAGGCGGTCATATTGCCATCGCGCAGGACCACCGCGTGATCGGTGATCTCCAACGCCTCCTCGAGGTGGTGCGAGATGTAGACGATCGAGACGCCGCGCGCGGTCAGGTCGCGGATCACCTTGAAGAGCACCTCGACCTCCGAGGCCGAGAGCGCCGAGGTCGGCTCGTCCATGATCAGGATGCGCGAGTTGACCGAGAGCGCGCGGGCGATCTCGACCACCTGCTGCTGGCCCAGGCGCAGGTCCTCGACCGGGGTCAGCGGGTCGATGTCCTCTTCGAGCTCCTCCATCAGCGCGCGGGCCTGGCGGGCCTCCTCGGCGTAGTCGACGCCCGCCGGGCCGATGATCTCGCGGCCCATGAAGATGTTGTCGCGCACGTTCATGTTGGGCGCGAGGCTCAGCTCCTGGTGGATGATCGAGATGCCCAGGTCGCGGGCCTCGGCGGCGGAGCCGAAGCTGACCGGCTGGCCGTCCAGCACGATGTCGCCCGAGGTCGGCCGGATCACCCCCGAGAGAATCTTCATCAAGGTCGACTTGCCCGCGCCGTTCTCGCCGAAAAGCGTCGTCACCTGGCCCTTGTGGACGTCGAAGTTCACGCCCTTCAGCGCGTGCACGCTGCCATAGGACTTGGCGACGTTCTGGGCCGAGAGGACGACCGCGCCGGTCTGCGCTTCGATGGGCTCGTGACGGGTCATTCGACCGACAGCTCCACCGGCGTGACCAGCCAGTTCTTCGGGTTGATCAGCTTGAAGGCCCCGGTGACGGTGATCGTCTTGCCGGTCAGATTGGCGGTGTCGACCCCGGCCAGGACTTCCTCCTTCATGGCGTTGTTGATGGCCGCGCCGGCGTCCTGATACTCGATCTGATTGGTGAACTGGCCGAACTCGATGTCGCCGGTGGCGTCGCGCAGCTCGGTGCCGTTGATCGCCGGGCCGGTCTGGACGCGGATGCCCATGCCCTCGGGCAGGCCCTCGACGTCGACGGTGTAGATGCCCGACTTGGCCTCGCCCGCGACGCCGGTGAAGGTGACCGGGACGACCGGGCCGAAGCCCTCGCCGACGCCGAACTCCTGGCCCGCGGCGGTGGAATCCTCGGCGACCGCGGCGGCCAGCTCGGGGGCCGGGACGGCGCGCTCGAGGATGCTGTCGCGGATGCGCGGGAACTGCGCCTGGCCGTAGCTGGCCGGGTCGAAGACCTCGTCCTGCACGTCTTCCTCGGAGCCGATCACCACCACCTTGGTGTCGAGCGCCATGGCGGCGAGGATCGCCACCAGCGCGGCGCCGCCGAGCAGCGTCTTGAGGGAGAGGCGGGCCGCGCCGGGGCGGCCGGGATCGGCGGGAGTGCTCATGGCTCGGACCTTTCCTCCGTCGGTCGAGGCGCGGCAGCCCGGGACAGGCCGGACCGGCGCGGGAAATCTGTTGTCAGGGGGTCTTGGCCGGCGCGGCCCCTGTCGGGTGTCCGCGCGTCCTGGCGTCTATGCGGGACGCCGCCGCCTCCTCCCCCGGACCCGTGGTGCCGCGCCCTCCTCGCGCCGGCATCAGGGCCCCAGACCGGGGTTTCGGAGGGGATGCGCCCCACCTCGGCCCGCGACCTTGTGAGATAACAATGTTAAATTCACGGCGGCCTGTCAATTGATTCTTGTGATCGGCGGGACGGGCTGGTGTGAAGAAGATGAGGTCGCGCGGCTTTATGAGGGCTGCTGAAGGGCCGGACAAAGAGGGCTTGGCGGACAGGAATCCGGCACTCAAGACTCTCCGTAACCATTGTTTTTATAAGTTTTTAAGGACGCCCCAAAGGTTCGAGCCACCCGCCCCACCCCACACACCGCCACACCAGCACATCCCCTGAGACCACCCACAAAAGAATCCGCCCCAAGCGTTAGCCCACCTGAGAACATCACACCGATTATGTGATTTTCTTGACCGCTCCGCCCGCATGAAGTATTTTTCGTAACATGAAATTTCTTGCGACTCACCCAACCGAGTCGCCGGGCCACCACCCAGGGAGAGCCGCATGGGCGCAGAGGGACGACAGCCGGGACAGCGCAGCGCCGCCGAGCAGAGCCTCGCCGTGCGCGCCGCCTGGCTGCATCACGCCGGCGGGCTGACCCAGGCCGAGGTCGCCGCAAGGCTCGGGGTCTCGGCGGTCAAGGCGCATCGCCTCGTGCAGCTCGCCAACCAGATCGGCGCGGTGCGCGTCTCGGTCGAGGGCGACGTGGTCGAATGCCTCGAGCTCGAGGCCCAGCTTTCCGCCCGCCACGGGCTCACCGACTGCCGCGTGGTCCCGGACCTCGGCGAGGAGGGCCTGCCGCTGCGCGCGCTCGGCCCCGCCGGGGCGCAGCTTCTCGAACGGGCCGTGCATGATCCCGCGGTCGGGCTGATCGGGCTCGGCCACGGGCGCACCCTGGCCGCCGCCATCGCCGCCCTGCCCCGGCTCGAGGCGCGCGACACGCGCTTCGTCTCGCTTCTGGGCGGGCTGACCCGGAACTACGCCGCCAACCCGCATGACGTGATGCACCAGCTGTCCGCAAAGACCCGGGCCGAAGCCTATGTCATGCCGGTGCCCTTCTTCGCCAATACCCCCGCCGACCGCGAGGTTCTCATGGCGCAGCACGGCGTCGCCGAGGTGGCGGCGCTGGCGCGGCAGGCGGCGCTGTATCTCGTGGGCATCGGCACGGTCCGGGCCGACACCCAGCTTGTCGCCTCGCGCATGGTCGCCCCCGAAGAGATCCACGCCGTCGCCGCGCGCGGCGGCTGCGGCGAGATGCTGGGGCATTTCTTCGACGCGACGGGCGCGGTGGTCGAGACCCCGCTCAGCGCCCGCACCGTGGCGCCGCCGCTCTCCGAGCTGGGCGGCCGCCGCGTGGTCGCCATCGCCGGCGGGCCGGACAAGACCGAGGCCATCGCCGCGGTCCTGAAAAGCGGCCATCTGAGCGGGCTGATCACCGACGAGGCCAGCGCCCGCGCGCTTCTGGCCCGCGACGCGGCCTGAGGGGCCGCCAGGAGGAGGAGCACGACGTGGCAGAGAGGGATCTTCTGATCGGGCTCGACGCCGGAACCTCGGTGGTCAAGGCGGTGGCCTTCGACCTCGGGGGCAGCCAGGTGGCCGATGCCTCGGTCCTGAACCACTACCGCAGCGGCGCCGACGGCGCGGCGGTGCAATCGCTCGACCAGACCTGGGCCGACGCGAGCGCCGCGCTGCGCCGCCTGGGCGAGGCGGTGCCCGACCTGGCCCGCCGCTGCGCCGCCTTGGCGGTCACGGCCCAGGGCGACGGCACCTGGCTTGTCGATGCCGACAACCACCCCGTCGATGACGCCTGGCTCTGGCTCGACGCCCGCGCCGCCCCGACCGTGCGGCGGCTGGCCTCGGGCGCAGCGGACCGCGCGCGCTTCGAGGCGACGGGCACAGGGCTCAACACCTGCCAGCAGGGCGCGCAGATGGCGCATATGGACGCTTTTCACCCCGCGCTTCTGGACCGCGCCGAGGTGGCGCTGCACTGCAAGGACTGGCTCTATCTCAACCTCACCGGGGTGCGGGCGACCGATCCCTCCGAGGCCAGCTTCACCTTCGGCAACTTCCGCAGCCGGACCTATGACGACACGGTCATCGCGGCGCTGGGTCTCGGGCATCGGCGGCACCTCCTGCCGGAGATCCTCGACGGGACCGAGGTGACGCATCCGCTGACCGAGGACGCCGCCCGCGAGACCGGGCTGCTGCCCGGCACGCCGGTCAGCCTGGGCTATGTCGACATGATGATGACCGCGCTCGGCGCGGGCGTGCACACCGGCGACGCGGGCGCGGCCTGTTCGACCATCGGCTCGACCGGGGTGCACATGCGCGCGGTCACCGCCGAGGAAGTGCATCTGAACGCCGAGGGCACCGGCTACGTGATCTGCGCGCCGGTGCCGGGGCTGGTCACCCAGGTGCAGACCAACATGGCCGCCGCGCTCAACATCGACTGGGCGCTGCGCGTCGCCGCCGACCTGATGAGCGAGACCGGCCACCCGCATGACTACGCCGACCTCGTGGGCCGGATCGACGGCTGGATGGCCCGCGCCCAGCCCGGGGCGCTGATCTACCACCCCTATATCTCCGAGGCCGGGGAACGCGGCCCCTTCGTCAACGCCGAGGCGCGGGCGGGCTTCATCGGGCTCTCGGCGCATCACCGCTTCGCGGACATGATGCGCGGCGTGGTCGAGGGGCTCGGGCTCGCGGCGCGGGACTGCTATTCCGCCATGGGCGGCATGCCGCGCGAGCTGCGCCTGACCGGCGGGGCCGCGCGTTCGGCGGCGCTGCGCGGGGTGCTGGCGGCGGCAACCGAGGCGCCGGTGCGGGTCTCGGCCCGCGAAGAGGCCGGGGCCGCGGGCGCCGCGATGATGGCCGCCGTGGCGATCGGCGCCTATCCCGACATGGACGCCTGCATCGCCCGCTGGGTGACGCCGCTTCTCGGCGCGCCCGAGGCGCCAGACCCTGAATTGGTCGAGACCTACCGCGGCATCTTCCCCGCCTATGTCGCCGCGCGCGAGACCCTGCCGCCGGTCTGGGACCGGCTGGCCGAGGCCCGCGCCGGCGCGGCTGCCCCGGCCCGGGACGAAGCCACTGACATGACGCTCGACGCGACCGCGCGGGCCACCTGACCGGAGTGAGACCATGACCCAATCCCAAGACGTCGACCTGTTCGTCATCGGCGGCGGCATCAACGGCGCGGGCATCGCCCGGGACGCCGCGGGCCGCGGCCTGAGCGTGGTGCTCTGCGAGAAGGACGACCTGGCCGAGGGCACCTCCTCGCGGTCCGGCAAGCTGGTGCACGGCGGGCTGCGCTACCTCGAATATTACGAGTTCCGGCTGGTGCGCGAGGCGCTGATCGAACGCGAGGTGCTGATGAACGCCGCGCCGCATATCATCTGGCCCCTGCGCTTCGTGCTGCCGCATTCGCCCGACGACCGCCCGGCCTGGCTGGTGCGGCTGGGGCTGTTTCTCTACGACCACCTGGGCGGGCGGCAGAAGCTGCCCGGCACCCGCACGCTGAACCTGCGCCGCGACCCCGAGGGGGCGCCGATCCTCGACCGCTACACACGCGGGTTCGAATATTCCGACTGCTGGGTCGACGACGCCCGGCTGGTGGTGCTGAACGCGGTCGATGCCGCCGAGCGCGGCGCGACGGTGCTGACCCGCAGCCCCTGCGTCTCGGCCCGCCGCGAGGACGGCGCCTGGACCTGCGTGACCCGCGACAGCCTGACCGGAGAGGAGCGCAGCTACCGCGCCCGCGTGGTGGTTAATGCCGCCGGCCCCTGGGTCTCGGACGTGATCCAGCGGGTCGCGGGGGCGAACTCCAGCCGCAACGTCCGGCTGGTGAAGGGCAGCCACATCATCGTGCCGAAGTTCTGGGAGGGGCCGAACTCCTACCTGGTGCAGAACCACGACAAGCGGGTGATCTTCATCAACCCCTACGAGGGCGACAAGGCGCTGATCGGCACCACCGACGTGCCCTACGAGGGCGACGCCGCCGACCCCGAGATCTCCGACGACGAGATCGACTATCTGCTCGCCGCGGTGAACCGCTACTTCAAGGAGAAGCTGCGCCGCGAGGACATCCTCGAGACCTTCTCGGGGGTGCGGGCGCTCTTCGACGACGGCCAGGGCAACCCCTCGGCGGTGACCCGCGACTATGTCTTCGACCTCGAGGAGCGCGACGGCGCGCCGCTGCTGAACGTCTTCGGCGGCAAGATCACCACCTTCCGCGAGCTCTCCGAGCACGGGCTGCAGAAGCTCGCCCATGTCTTCCCGAAGATGGGCGGCGACTGGACCCATGACGCCCCCCTTCCCGGCGGCGACATGGCAGGCGCGGACTACGATCTCTTCCGCGAGCGGCTGAAGGCCGACTACCCCTGGATGCCGCGCGAGCTGCGCCAGCACTACGGGCGGCTCTACGGCACGCGCACGGCGTTGATCGCGGGCGGCGCGACCGGGCTCGAGGGGCTCGGCCGGCATTTCGGCGGCCAGCTCTACGAGGCCGAGGCGCGCTATCTCATGGCGCATGAATGGGCCCGGCGGCCCGAGGACGTGCTCTGGCGCCGGACCAAGCATCGGCTTGACCTGAGCGCCGCGGAACAGGCCGCCTTCGCCGATTGGTTCGCGGCCCAGGCGCAGGAGGCCGCCTGATGCCGCTGACGCTTTCGCTCAACACCAACCCGCTGGTGAACCGTTTCGCCGAGCCCGCCGACCTGATCGAGACCACCGCGCGCGATCTGCGGCTGCGCGACCTGCAGCTTACCCATGAGTTCATCAATCCCTCCTGGCCGGCCGCGACCCTGCGCCGGCTGACCCGCGAGATGGACCGCGCCTGCCAGCGCACCGGCGTGCAGGTGACCTCGGGGATGACCGGGCCCTACGGGCGGCTCAACCACTTCGGCCATCCCGACCCGGAGGTGCGGCGCTACTACGTCGAGTGGTTCAAGACCTTCGCCGACATCATCGGCGATCTCGGCGGGGCCTCGGTCGGCACGCAGTTCGCGATCTTCACCTTCCGCGACTACGACGATCCGGCGCGGCGCGAGGAGCTGATCCGCATCGCCATCGACTGCTGGGCCGAGGTGGCCGACCACGCGCAGTCGGCGGGCCTGGAGTATGTCTTCTGGGAGCCTATGAGCGTCGGCCGCGAGTTCGGCGAGACCATCGAGAGCTGCCTGGCGCTGCAGGACCGTCTGAGCGCCGCCAAGATGGCCGTGCCGATGAGGATGATGGCCGACATCGACCACGGCGACGTGACGAGCGCCAATCCCGCCGATTACGACCCCTACGCCTGGGCGCGGGCGGTGCCCAAGGTCTCGCCGATCATCCACATCAAGCAGTCGCTGATGGACAAGGGCGGGCACCGGCCCTTCACCGCGGAGTTCAATGCCAAGGGCGCGATCCAGCCCGCGCCGCTGCTCGAAGCCTTCGCCGAGGGTGGGGCCGAGGACAACGAGATCTGCCTGGAGCTCTCCTTCAAGGAGCGCGAGCCCAACGACCGCGAGGTGATCCCGCAGATCGCCGAAAGCGTGGCCTTCTGGGCGCCGCATATCGACAGCGGGGCGGGGGATTTGAAGGTGTGAGGGGGTTGGGGGGTGAGGGCTTCCGGTGGGTGGCCCTCGCACCCCGGGCAGCACCTGAAGCGTTGTGCGCTAATCCTAGACGCCGGGCGCCATTGGAGAGCGGCGAGCCCAGCCTCTGCACGCGCCCTGTCACACTGACCTTCACACGATAGCGCTCCGGTGCAGCCAGCCCCCCCTTATTACGCCCGAACAGCATCGAAGATGCTGGGCGCGCTTGCTGCGAGGTCAGTGGGCTCGGCTTCTACCAGGGCGAATTATTACCGGCATCGGCAGCCAAGCACCTCCGCGCAGCCAGCGCCTCTTGCGCCCGAATAGCACCGAAGGTGCCGGGCGCGCGCCGGACCGGCCCCTTGGGCCGGCGCTCCTTGGGATGGCGTGCTTAGATCGCCCCTAGCCCTGACATTGCTGGGATAAAGCGCTTCGCTCGGAGTTCGGAAGCGCCCGCCCCCGGTCCGGTGCGCGCCCTCTGTTGCGCTGGTTGTGAGGGTAGAGGGTCTCGAGTGGCGAGGGGGACGCGTCGAACAGCCGGGGGCTCGGTGCCACCGGGACGTGACCGGCCCAGCGCAACCAAACGGAACCGTTCGTCGGGCCGGTCAATAGCGCTCGCCTATCAGTCGGCGCGCGCGCATCGGCACGCGCCTGTCGGCGTCGGTCCGCGCCCGCTCACGTCGGGCCGCACCCATCCACTCCTGTCATCTTCCGCTCGCGCCAGCCCGCTCCCACGCCCCCAAACAAGAAAACCGGGCGGCGGACCGCCCGGCTCTCGACCGTTCGGAGGGCCCGGCCGGAGGGCGCACCCGCCGCCCGGCCGGGGACCGATCAGAACGGGCTGTCGGGGTAGTAGAAGTCTTCCGCGTTCTCCTCGGTGATCAGCACCGAGCCGATGGTGAAGGCGCCCGAGACCGGCGCGTTGGAGACCATGCCGACCGCGGTCATCTCGATCGCCGTGGCGATCATCGCGGGCGGATAGGTGACATTGGCGGGGATCATCTCGTCACCCTCCATCACCCGCTGGACCATCTCCTTCATGCCCGCACCGCCCAGGACGAACTGCACGTCCTCGCGGCCCGCCGCCTCGATCGCGGCCAGGACGCCCACGGCCATGTCGTCATCCGAGGCCCAGACCGCGTCGATCTGCTCGTGCTTCTGCAGGAAGTCCTGCATCACGTTGAAGCTGTCGTCGCGGTTCCAGTTGCCGTGCTCCATGTCGATGATATTGATGCCGGAGCCCTCGATCGCAGCCTCGAAGCCCGCCACGCGCTCGTTGTCGATGGTGGTGGGGATGCCGCGCAGCACGACGATGTCGCCGCCCTCGGGCATCTTCTCGGCCATGTATTCGCCCGCGACGCGGCCGAAGCCGGGGTTGTCGCCGGCGACGTAAAGATCCTCGACCCCTTCGACCGAAAGACCGCGGTCGACCACCGTGACCCAGGTGCCATTGGCCGCCACCGACTGGATCGGCGGGGTGAGCGGGTCGCTCTCGAAGGGCAGGACCACCAGCGCGTCGATGTCGCGGGTGGCGACCATGTCCTCGATGTCGTTGACCTGGGCGCCCGCGTCCGAGGCCGCCGCCAGCACGAAGTCGAGCTGCGGATAGGCCTCCTCGAGACGCTTCACCGTCTCCTGGGCGTGGAAGTTCATGCCCCCGGCCCAGCCGTGGGTCGCAGCCGGGATCGACACGCCGATCACAGTGGTGTCGTCCTGCGCCCAGGCCGGGCCCGCGAGCGCCAGCGCCGTGCATCCGGCGAGAACCGTCTTCATGTAGCTCATGTGGTTTCCTCCCTTTGGATCGGCCGGGGCTCAGCCCTTGGCCTTGGCTTCCCGCTGCAGAATGACCGCGAGAATGATGATGACCCCCTGGATGGCGCCGTTCAGATAAGGCGACACGAGGTCGGTCAGATTCAGGATGTTGTCGATCAGGCTCAGGATCAGCACGCCGATCACCGTGCCCCAGACCCGGCCGAAGCCGCCCTTGAGCACCGTGCCGCCGATGATCACCGCGGCGATGGCCTCGAGCTCCCACAGAAGCCCGGTCGAGGCCGAGGCCGAACCCAGGCGCGGCACATACATGATGGTCGCGATGCCCACGAGCAGGCCCAGCATGGCGTAGGTCAGAAGCCGCGTGCGGTTCACGTCGACGTTGGAATAATGCGCCACATCGGCGTTGGAGCCGGTGGCCGCGCAATGCCGTCCGAAGCGCGCGCGGCTCATCAGGAGCTCGCCCAGGATCACCACCAGCGCGAAGACGATGATCGGCCAGGAGATGCCCAGGATGCCCTCGAAGTAGACCGGCCGGTAGAAGGTGCGCAGCCCGAAATCGAGGCTCAGCGTGCCGCCGTCGGCAAGCCAGGTCACCAGGCTGCGGTAGATGCCCATGGTGCCGAGCGTGACGATGAAGGCCTCGATCCCGACGGTGGTGATGAGAAAGCCGTTCAGAAGCCCCGCCGCGATGCCCGCGACGATGGCGACCGCCATGCCGAGCAGGATGATCGGCACGCCCACCCCCAGGGTCGGCAGCGCGGCGTTCATCACCAGGATCATCAGCCCCGCGATGAAGGCCGCCATGGAGCCGACCGATAGGTCGAGCCCGCCTGCGGTGATCACGAAGGTCATGCCGACCGCGATGATGCCGATGAAGGCCGAGCGCGCGAGCACATTGGTGATATTCGCCGCGCCCAGGAAGTTCGAGTTCAGCGCCGCGCCGATGGCGATCAGCACGATCAGCGCCAGGATCGGGCCCAGGACGCTCATCGAGGGCAGTGTCCAGCGCGGCGCGCTATTGGTGGTTTCCGTGGTCATCAGGCGACCCTCCCTGTCTCCTCGGCCCCGAGCCCCATGGCCAGGCGCACGATCGCATCCTCGGTGATCCGGTCCCCGGACAGCTCGCCCGCGACCCGGCCGGTGCGCATCACCAGCACCCGGTCGGCCAGGCCGATGACCTCCTGCATCTCGGAGGAGATCATCACCACGCCGTGGCCCCGCGCCGCGAAGGCGCGCAGGAAGGCGTAGATCTGCTGCTTGGTGCCGATGTCGATGCCGCGCGTCGGCTCGTCGACGATCAGGATGCGCGGCTCAGACTGCATGATCTTGGCCAGCAGGAGCTTCTGCTGGTTGCCGCCGGACAGGTTGCCCACGGCCATGTCGCGGCGCCCGGCCCGGATGTCGAACTCGGAGATCGCGCCGTCGAGCGCGCGCTCCTCGGCGGCGCGGTCGATGATCAACCCGCCGAAGCGCGCCAGCGCCTGCAGCGTCAGGTTCACCCGCATGGTCTTTTCCAGCAGGAGCCCGCGCAGCTTGCGGTCCTCGGTCAGGTAGCAGAGCCCGCGCGCCAGGGCGTCGGCGGGCCGGGTGATCGTCACGGTCTCGCCTTCGACGGTGATCTCCTCGGCGCGGGCGGGGCGCAGCCCGCAGAGCCCCTCCATGGCCTCGGTCCGGCCCGAGCCGATCAGCCCGGCGACGCCCAGGATCTCGCCGTGGCGCAGCTCGAAGCCGACGCCCTCGGCATGGCCGGGCACATCGAGGCCCGCGACCCGCAGCATGACCGCGCCGGGCTGTCCGTCCTTCTCGGGGTAGAGGTCCGAGACGTCGCGCCCGACCATGGCGGTGGCCATGGCGTCCTCGCTGATCGCCTCGGCGCGGGTGTCGCGCACCACCGCGCCGTCGCGCAGCACGGTGACGTGATCGGCGATCTCGGAGACCTCCCCCAGCTTGTGCGAGGTGAAGAGCACCGCCGTGCCCGCCTCGGTCATGGCGCGGACCTGCTGGAACAGGATCTCGGTCTCGGCGCCGGTCAGGACGGCGGTCGGCTCGTCCATGATCAGCACCCGCGCGTCGCGGCTGAGCGCCTTGGCGATCTCGACCATCTGCTTGTCGGAATTGGAAAGCTGCGCCACCCGCGTGTCGGGATGGGCGCGGCACATCACCCGGTCGAGGTATTGCCGCGTCAGGGCCCGCATCCGCGCCTTGTCGAGGAAGGGACCGCGCCGCAGCTCGCGGCCGAGGAAGATGTTCTGCTCCACGGTGAGCTGTTCGGCGAGGTTGAACTCCTGGTGGATCATCACGATCCCCGCCTCCTCGCCGTCGTGCAGCGAGCCGAAACTGACCTCTTGCCCGTCGAGCAGAATGCGCCCGGCGCTGGCGGGCTGGTAGCCCGCGAGGATCTTCATGGTGGTCGACTTGCCCGCCCCGTTCTCGCCGATCAGCGCCAGAACCTCGCCGGCGCGCAGGTCGAGGTCGACGCCATGCAGCACCTCGACCGGGCCGAAGCTCTTGCGCACCTCGCGGAGGCTCAGGACGGGCTCGCCGGTCATAGCGCCACCCAGCCCGCGTCCTCGCGCGCCGAGGCGACGCAGGCGCGGATGAAGGCCATGCCCTCCTGCCCGGCGGCGAGGCCCGGCAGCTTGCCCATGACCTCGGCGCGGGGGGCGCCGTCCTGGACCGCGCGGATCGCCCCGGCGGCCTCGGTGTAGAGGTTGGCGAAAGCCTCGAGGTAGCCCTCGGGATGGCCGGGCGGGATGCGGCTGACCGCGACCCCGGCGTCATGGGCGCCCGCGCCGTTGCGGGTGATGCGGCGGCTCGGTTCGCCATGCGGGGTGAACCAGAGGTGGTTGGGGTTCTCCTGCCCCCATTCGAGCCCGCCCGCATCGCCGAAGAGCCGCAGCCGCAGCCCGTTCTCGCAGCCCGGCGCGACCTGGCTGCACCAGAGCATCCCCCGCGCGCCGCTGGCGTAGCGCAGCATCACATGGGCGTTGTCGTCGAGCTGCCGCCCGGCGCCGAAGCTCTGCAGGTCGGCGGCGAGCCGCTCGGGCCGTTCGCCGGTCACGAAGGCGGCGAGGTTGTAGGCATGGGTGCCGATGTCGCCGATCGCGCCGCCCGCGCCCGAGCGCGCCGGATCGGTGCGCCATTCGGCCTGTTTGACGCCCTCGGTCTCGACCGCGCCGGTCATCCAGTCCTGCGGGTATTCCACCTGCACCACGCGCAGCCGCCCCAGCGCGCCCTCGGCGACCATGGCCTGGGCCTGCCGGACCATCGGGTAGCCGGTGTAATTATGGGTCAGGATGAAAAGCGCGGGGCTGTCCGCCACCGCCTCGGCCATGGCCTCGGCATCCTCGAAGGTGGCGGTCAGGGGCTTGTCGCAGATGACGTGGATGCCGCGTTCGAGAAAGGGTTTCGCCGCGGCGAAATGCAGGTGGTTCGGGGTAACGATGGCCACCGCCTCGATGCCGTCGGGACGGGCGGCCTCGGCCTCGGCCATCTCCTCGAAACTGCCGTAGCTGCGCCCCGGGTCGAGACCCAGCGCCTTGCCGCTGGCGCGCGCCTTCTCGGGCGTGGAGCTGAGCGCCCCCGCCACCAGGGTGTAATGCCCGTCGATGCGGCTTGCGATGCGGTGCACGCCGCCGATGAATGCGTCGGCGCCGCCGCCGACCATACCCAGTCGGATCGGTGTCATCGGTCCAGTCCCAGAAGCTTGCGGTTGGTCTCGGCGTCGACCTCGCCGCCGGCGAAATCGTCGAAGGCATGCGGGGTCACGCGGATGATCTGGTCGCGCACGAAGGCGGCCCCTTCGCGGGCGCCGTCCTCGGGGTGCTTGAGGCAGCATTCCCATTCCACGACCGCCCAGCCGTCGAAATCATTGGCCGCCATCTTCGAGAAGACCGCCCCGAAATCGACCTGCCCGTCGCCCGGAGAGCGGAAGCGCCCGGCACGGTTCACCCAAGACTGGTAGCCGCCGTAGACCCCCTGCCGCCCGGTCGGATTGAACTCCGCATCCTTGACGTGGAACATCTTGATGCGCTCGGCATAGATGTCGATGTTGTCGAGGTAATCGAGGCACTGCAGCACGTAGTGCGAAGGGTCGTAGAGCATGTTGCAGCGCGCGTGCCCGTCGAGCTTCTCGAGGAACATCTCGAAGCTGATGCCGTCGTGCAGGTCCTCCATCGGGTGGATCTCGTAGCAGAGGTCGACGCCGCAGTCCTCGGCGTGGTCGAGGATCGGCCGCCAGCGCGCGGCGAGCTCGTCGAAGGCGGTCTCGACCAGGCCCTCGGGGCGCTGCGGGAAGGGATAGACGAAGGGCCAGGCGAGCCCGCCCGAAAAGGTCACATGCTGGCCGATGCCCAGCGCCTTCGAGGCGGTGAGCGCCTTTTTCACCCGGTCGACCGCCCAGTCGGTGCGTGCCTTGGGCTTACCCTGCACTTCCGGGGCGGCGAAGCCGTCGACCCAGGCGTCATAGGCGGGATGCACGGCGACGAGCTGGCCGAGGATATGGCTCGAGAGGTCGCTGACCTCGACGCCATTGGCCCGCGCGGTGCCGATCCACTCGTCGCGGTAGTCCTGCGACACCGCCAGTTGGTCGAGGTCGACCAGCCGGCTGTCCCAGACCGGAACCTGCACGCCGGCATAGCCGCAATCGGCCGCCCAGCGGGTGATGCCGTCCCAGGAATTGAACGGGGCCGCATCCCCGGCGAATTGCGCCAGGAACAGGCCGGGGCCCTTGATGGTCTTCATATGTCCTCCCTTTGCCGGGCCGGCCCCGCTCCTCCGGGGTGGTCGACTCGGCGTTATGTAATCGATTACATCACCCCTGAGGCTTGCAGGCAAGCCCCCGCTTCGCCTTAACCGCCGAAAAACCCGGAGACCCCATGGCCCCGAAAACCCGCATCGCCGATGTCGCCGCCGCCGCGGGCGTCTCCACCGCCACGGTGAGCCGCGCGCTCTCGGCGCCCGGGGTGGTGGGGCCCGAGACCCTGAAGAAGGTCATGGCCGCGGTCGAGGCCACCGGCTACCGGGTCAATGCCGCCGCGCGCGACCTGCGGCGGCAGCGGGCGCGCTCGATCCTGGTGCTGGCGCCGAACCTCGCCAATACCTTCTTCAGCCGCATCATCGCCGCGATCCAGGAGGTCGCGGGCCAGGCCGGGCTGGCGGTGCAGATCTCCGACAGCCGCGCCGGCCCCGAGGTGCTGCAGAGCCTTGGCCATGACGGCCGTGCCGACGGGATCATCCTGCTCGACGGGGCGCTGCCGCCCGAGATGGTGCGCGGCTGGCGGCTGCCGGTGGTGCAGCTTTGCGAATGGAACGACGCCTATGAGCTGCCCGCGCTCGGCATCGACAATGCCGCCGCGGCGGGGCTGGCGGTGACGCATCTGGCCGACCTCGGCCATGGCGCGATCCTGCATGTGGCGGGCCCGCCCGAGAACGTGTTGAGCCGCACCCGCGAGGCGGGTTTTCTTGCCGCCGCCCGGGCGCGCGGCGTCGCGGCGCGGGTGCTGCCCGGCGATTTCACCATGGCCTCGGGTGCCCAGGCGGCGCGCGACTGGCAGGCCATGGCGGACCGCCCGAGCGCGGTTTTCACCGCCTCCGACGAATGCGCCTTCGGCTTCATCTCCGAATGCGCCCGGATGGGCATCGCGGTGCCAGGCGAGGTCAGCGTGATGGGCTTCGACGACGTGGAGTTCGCGGGCCATTTCATCCCGCCGCTGACGACGATCCACCAGCCCCGCGCCAAGCTCGGCCGCGCCGCGGCGGAGCGGCTGGTGGCGGCGCTCGAGGAGGGGGTGCCGCTTGGGTCCGGGCACGAGACCATCGCGCCGCACCTGGTGGTGCGCGGGACGACGGCGGCGGCGGGGTGAGTGAGGTGGGGGTTTGGGTGGGGGGATTGCTGGGACGCTTCGCTGGGGACTGGGTGTGAGCTCATGGTGATTGGTAGGGGGCAGTTTGAGACCTGGAGCCAAGCTGACTCTCCGCCCTCCTCCCTGAAAGGGGGCGCCCTAAGCCGCTCAAGCCCGCAAACCCCTCAAACGCTTCTCCCGGCGCATAAGCCTGCCCCCCCCTCACAACCAGCCCACCAGAGGGCGCGCACCGGACCGGGGGCCGGCGCTGCCGACCTCTGAGCTGCGCGCTTTATCCCAACAAGGCCAGGACTAAAGACGAACTAAGCTCGCCACCCCAAGGAGCGCCGGCCCATCGGGCCGGTCCGGCGCACGCCCGGCCTCTTCGATGCTATTCGGGCGCCAGGGGCGCTGGCGGCACCGGGGTGCTTGAGTGCAGACGCCGGTTCAAATACATCCACTGGGAAGCCGACCCTCCACCCTAGCAACAAGAACATCAGAGGGCGCGCTCCAGACCGGGGGCCGGCGCTGCTGCCCTCCGAGCTGCGCACTTTATCCCGACAAGGTCAGG